>JAESQQ010000584.1 GCA_016765095.1 Planctomycetota bacterium
CGCGGGAGGGGGTAAACCCCTCCCCTACGAAAGCAATGGGGTCTACCGCAACTTGTGATGCGCAGTACTAGCCCTCCAGGAGCGCCTTGCCCTCGCCCTCTAGGTAGTAGGCGAACAGGCGCGCGTTGACCTGGCTCATGGGCAGCAGCTCGGGCTCGTAGCCGAGGTCGCGGCGGGCCGCGCTCAGATCGAACCAGTGGCTCGTCGCGAGCTGCGTCGCGACGAAGCGCGTCATGGGGGGCTCACCGCCGAGGGGGAGCCACCGCCAGAGCGTCTCTAGCGTGGCTCCCAGGCGGAACGCAGCCCGATAGCTGATCGTCTTCTCGATCCGAGGAATGCCGAGCCCCTCGAGGATGCTGTTGATCCAGGGCCAAAGCTCAACGGGCTCCTCTTGGGAGATGAAGTAGGCCTTGCCCGCACACGCGCTGCCTGGCTCGAGTCGGTCGTAGGCCAAGAGGTGCGCCATGGCTGCGTTGTGCACGTGCGTCACGGCCACTTTGTTGGTGCCATCCCCCACGATCCGGAGCTTGCCTGCGCGGGCTTGCCCCAGGATCCGCGGGAGGAGGTGCGGGACGCCGGGCCCGACGATCAAGTGCGGGCGGAGCGCGACAGTCGCGAGGCTCTCGCCGTTGGCAGCCAGGACCGCGCGCTCGGCCAGGGCCTTGGTTCGGGGGTAATCCGCCAGATAGGTCTCTGGGTAGGGCGCGCTCTCGTCGATCCCTTCGTGGTCTTCAAACGCGGTGCCATTGATCACGCTCGGGCTCGAGGTGAAGACCAGCTTGCTGACCTCGTGGCGCTGACAAGCTGCGATCACGTTCTGGGTCCCCAACACGTTGGTCCGCTCGAAGACCTCGGTCTTGCCCCAGGCACCGGCTAGAGCGGCGACGTGGAACACAGCGCCAACCCCGGCCACGGCGCGCCCGACCGCCTCCGCGTCGCCCAAGTCCCCGCTTACGCAGGTCACGCCGCGCGCCTCGAGGTCGGGGAAGGACCGCCGACTAAACACGCGAACCGTCGCGTCTCGCTCCAAGAGCATCTCGACGATCGCGCGCCCGAGGAAGCCACCGCCGCCTGTGACGAGCACGGTCTCGCTCACGCCCGCCCCTTGGCCCAGTCACGGAGATCCTCGCGACGGATCTTGGCGTTGTGACGGAGGTCAACCGGGAACTCGAAGTGGGTCAGGAAAGTCTCTATGGACTCGGTGTGCGGGTGGGCCTGGCCGAGGGAACGCAGCTCGGAGAAGAAGGTGTCGACCGCCGCAGATCCGCGCGGAATCTGGCCGGGGAGCGGTTCCACGATCATGACCGGGCGCTGGTCTCCAGGCTCTCCGAGGCCGACGAGCGCGCTCCGATAGACGCGCTCGTGCTCGTTGAAGATCGCCTCACAGGCCACCGGGAACATTCGCCGCCCTCCCGAGGCCTCGACGCGGTGCGCCTTTCGCCCCAGGAACCAGAGCCGACCGGCCTCGTCCTGATACCCGAGGTCACCCATCCGGTGCCAGGTCCGCTCGCCGTCTTGGATCTTGGCCTTGGCCGTCTCCTCGGGGAGCTCGCAGTAGGCCTTGGTGACTTGAGGTCCCGCGACGACGATCTCACCCCGCTGGCCGGGCTCGCCGAGAATCGTAGCCTCGTCCCAGCTCGCGAGCGGACCGTCGCTGACGGCCGCGATGCGAATCTCGACGCCTGGGAGCGCCCTCCCGACACAGACCCCAGCCCCGGCTCGCGTCTGGGCAAAGGTCTCGCGGAGGGCGTGGCCGTCAATGGTGGAGACCGGGAGCGCCTCGGTCGCGCCGTAAGGGGTATGCGTCCGGGCCTCTGGCGAGAGCAGCTTCGCGAGGCCCTCGTGGAGCGCGGGTGGGACCGGGCAGCCGGCCATCAGCACGCGCTTGAGCGAGGGCAGCAAGAGCCCCTCGGCTTGGCAGTGGCGCATCACGGGCCACCAAATCGCCGGTGAGCCGAAGCTGTAGGTCACGCCGTGATTGTGGATCTCCTCGACCCAGAGTCGCGGGTCGAGGAGGGCGGGCCGGGTCGGATCGAGGTCGGGGAAGACCGTCGTAGCGCCCAGCGCGACGGAGAAGAGCGCGAACACCGGCAGTCCGGGGAGGTCGACTTCGCCCGGTGCGATCCCATACACGGTCCGCATGTGCTCGACCTGAGCCTGAAACATGCCGTGCTCGTAGACGACGCCCTTGGCGGGTCCCGTGCTGCCGCTCGTGAACAGAATCGCGGCCGGATCGGTCAGGTCGACGTCGGTCAGCGGGAAAGGCTCACTCGAGGCCCGCTCGGCTTCTTGGTCGAGGTTCACGGCACCAAAGCCAAAGCCTCCTCCCACCAACGCTCGGACAGAGACGCTGGCGAGCGCGCCACGGCCAAGGAGCGTGAGCGCGGCCTGAGCCCGGCTGACGCCGACGAACGCCATGGGCGCCACGAGCTTGATCCCAGCCACGAGGTTCTTGAGCCCCATCCCCGGGTCAATGAAGACCGCCACCGCGCCGAGCTTGAACACCGCATAGATCACCGCGATCAACTCGACGCCTGGCTTGATCAGGATCAGGACCCGATCCCCGCGAACCACCCCCAACCCTTTGAGGGCGTGGGCGTAGCGATCGGTGGTCTCGTTCAGCTGGCGGAAGCTGGCCTGGGCATACTCACGGCGGCCGTCGCGGCCGCGCCCCCGAGGGAGCACGATCGCGCGGGTGTCGGGACGTGCTGCGGCTTGGACCGGCAGGTGAGCGGCGATGTTTCCCGCGCTTGGGTCGCTCAGCAATGGCGCGGAGCCACGCGCTGCTTGGACCTCAGGGGACATAGGGCTCAGGCGAGGGCCGAGGCCTCGGCGCCGAGGAAGGCTCGCATCAACTCGATCACCTCGGGGCCGGCGTCTTCGAGGACGTAGTGGCCTGCGTCCGCGAAGCGGTGGACCTCAGCGTCGGGGAGGTGCTCCTTCCAGGTCTCGAGGAACGAGTCGTCGAAGCAGAAGTCCTCGCCGCCCCAGCAGATCAACGCCGGGAGCGCCTTGAGGCGGGAGAGTCCCTCTTCGATCTCGACGATCACTGGCCAGGAGGGGACGCCGGGGTGCATTGGAATGTCCTCCACGAAGCGGAGCGTGGAGATTCGATTCGCCCACGAGTCGTAGGGCCCGGTGTAGCCGCGAGCGACGGCCGCGGGCAGCTTGCTCGTCGACGCGCGGATCACAGCGGCGCGGGCGAAGGCGTTCATGCCGCGGATCGCCAAGGCGCCAAAGCCAGGGATCCGGCAAATGTCTATGGAGAACGGGATCCGCTTGCTGCGAAACGCCGACGTGTTCAGGATCACGAGGCGCTCGACACGCTCCAAGTTGGTTCCGCGGAGGGCCCAGCCGGTCCCGATCGCGCCGCCCCAATCGTGGATCACGAGCGTCACCCGGCGGAGATCGAGCTTCGCGCAGAGGGCGTCTAGGTTCTCAATGTGGGTCGCGAGGGTGTAGGCGTAGTCCTGGGGCTTGCTGGAGAGGCCCATCCCAATGTGATCCGGGACCACGCAGCGGTGGGTGCTGCTAAACGCCTGGACCAGGCCGCGGTAGTAGAAGGACCAGGTCGGGTTCCCGTGGACCATGAGGAGGGTCTCCGGACCCTCGCCCTCGTCGAGGTAGCTCAGCGTCTGGCCGTCGGCCAGCTCAAGGGTCTTGGGCGTCCAGGGGTAGAGGTCGCCGAGCTCGCTGCGGTCGAAGCCCATGCCGGAGCTCCTAGCCTAGGCCCACTCGAGGCCGAGCATCACGCAGTTGAGGCCTGAGCCAATCCCGAGCAGGGCGACCTTGTCGCCGCTGGCGAGCTTGTTGGCGTCGTCAGCGAGCGCGAGCGAGATCGGGAGCGAGACCGAGCCAATGTTGCCGAGATACTCGACGGTCGGATGGTCCTTCTTGGTGTCGAGCTCGAGAGCGTTGAACAGGGTCCGCCGGTAGCTTGAGCCGACTTGGTGACACACGATCTGGTCAGGAGTGTCGTTTGTCCAGTCCAGCTCGTCCTTGAAGGACTGCCAGGTTTCGCGAGCCAAGTCGCAACCGTACTGGAGCACGTTCTCGGCGGAGGTCTCCATCAGCGGCGAGGCGCCGAACGCGAAGCCTTGATCGGGGGCGCTTCGACAGAGGTCGTGGTGCTCGGTGGCTTGCTTGCAGGTCCCGCCCAGGAGGCGACTGCCAGAAGTCAGGTCGCTGCGAGTCACGACGGCGGCGACCGACCCGGAGCCAATCGTGAGTGAGGCGAAGCTCGGCTTGAGCGAGCGGCGCGAGACGCCGTTCTTGCTCTTCTCGACGAGGTGTTCGACGGTCGAGTCGACGAGGGCCTCACCGGCCTCGGTCGAGACGACGACGCCGGCTTCGATCTGCCCGAGCTCGATCATGTTCGCGACGACCACGAGGCCGTTCATGAAGCCCAAGCAGGCGTTCGAAATGTCGAAGACCATGGCGCTCTTGGGGAGGCCAATCTGGCCCGCGACGACGCTCGCCGTCGCCGGCTCGAGGTAGTCGCGACACACCGAAGTGTGCACGAGGGCGCCGATCTTCTCCCTGGCGATCCCTGAGCGCTCGATCGCCTTCTCGACGCTCAAAACGCTCTTGGTGCTGGGCCGAGTGCCCGGCTCCCAGAACCGACGCTCCTTGACGCCGCTGATCAACTCAATGCGTCCGCCCTGCATTTGCAGCTTGGCGTAGAGGGGTGCCAGGCGATCCTCGAGCGCCGCCGATGAGACGACGCGAGGTGGGAGTTCATACCCCAGAGCGGCCAAGCTGACCTGGGAATAGCGCATAAGACGAAGGTCCGGCAGAGGTTCCGGGTGAGAAGCGGGGGACCTTAGCCCGTAATCAGGGCCTTGGAAAGCACGGAAACGGGGGCGAGAAGATTGCACCCCCACAAAGGAGGGGCTCCGAGGGACGCTGAGCGAGAACAGCCAACGCCTCGGCGCCTCTAAGCGACTCCCCTAGAGGGCTTTAGCCCCGCAACGGGGAGCTCGCCGGGATCACGTCTTGCGGATTGCGACGACGGTCAGGTCGTCGTGGGACTCGCCCTCGCCCTCGAAGGCCTGAACGGCAGACATCACGCGCTCGACAACCGAGGCGGGATCCGTGGGGCCTGCTCGAACGGCGTCGGCGAGTCGCTCGAGGCCGAACTCCTCGCCCTCGGCGTTGGGGGCCTCGGTCGCGCCGTCGGTGTAGAGGCAGATCACGTCGCCTGGGAGAAGAGTCAGGGTCTCCTCCTTGATCCGAGTCCCGAGGTCTTCGACGAGACCCAGCACGACTCCGCCCGCGCGAACCATTTCGGTTTGGCCCGTGCTCGGGCGGTAGAGGACCAAGTGCTCGTGGCCCGCGCCGGTGTAGTGAAGGCGACCCGTGGCAGGGTCGTAGCGAATCAGGAGGAAGCTGACGAAGATGCCCGGCTCTAGGTCGCGGGCCAAGACCGCGTTCAAGTGGCGGAGGAGCGCGTCGGTTCGCTCGTAAACCTCACCGTAGGCGTGCAGAAGGGCTCGCACGCTCGCCATCACGAGTCCCGCACCGACTCCCTTCCCTGCCACGTCCCCGATCGAGATCAAGACGTCTTGGCAGGGCTCCTCGCGCTCGAAGTAGTCGTAAATGTCTCCACCGACGCCGCGGGCGGGGACGGTCCGCCCGGCCAACTCCAGACCCTTGGGAGTCGGCGGCGTCTTGGGGAGGAGTCCACTTTGGATCCGAATCGCGATCGCCAACTCCTGGGCCATTCGTTCGCGCTCGCGGGTCGCGACTAGCATCCGGGCGTTGGCGAGGGCGATTCCGGCCAGGTCACCAAAGGCGCCGACTAACTCGACTTCCGCGCCCTGGTCGGCGAAAGGGTCCCCGCCGGGCTCGTCTAGGTAGACCACGCCCAAGACCTCCTCTTGAAAGGAGAAGGGCACGCACAGGATCGAACGCAGCTTGAGGTTGACCACCGAGAGAAACTGCCCGAGCGCCTCGTCGCCGGTCGCGTCTTGCGTCAACACCGGACGCTTTTGATCGATCGCCTCCCGGCACACCTGGCGGCTGAGGCGGTGGCCTTCGCTCGCGAAGTCGACCTTGGGGGCGTTGCGGTTGGCGCGCACGACGAGTTCGCCATCTTCGATCAGGACCAAGAACGCGCTCTTGGCGGGGACCAGCGAGAGCACGGCGTCGAGGGTCGTCTCGAGCAGTTGCTCAATGTCGTGGACCATGTTGATCGCGCAGGCGACCTCGGCCAGCTTGCGCCAGCGCTCGTCCTCGGCCCGCTCCGCTCGGTCCTCGATCACCCCCATGCCGCTGGGCGGCCTGGGTTGACGACCGCTCGGTCGTGGAGCGTGACGGGTCTCCTTTTTCTCGGCCACCTTCCCCGACGGGACCGCGCCTGGGGGAGGAGCTGGCGAGAGACCGAACGCTCCTCCCAAAGGCCCAGCCTTCGCGACTTGATCGCGGCGGTAGGGAAGCGTGGCAGGGGCCGAGCCCGGAGGAGGTCGGACGGCCGGCGAGGGCGGCCGGACGGACGACGCTGGGGTTCGGGTCCGGCGGCCCGTCTCGCGTCCGCCGATGGGGGCCCTCCTGGGAGGCGGAACCGTGACTTGCCCTGGGGCCTGCACCTTCTGCGGACCGGAGGGGGGCTGCACCTTCTGCGGCCCGGAGGGGGGCTGAGGCGGCGCGGTCGTCACCGGGCGGGGCGCACTCTCAAGAGGAATCGCGCGAGGGGTGGCCTCGCGTCGGAAGGTGAGCTGGCTGTTCCCAACCTGGATCCGATCCCCTTCGGTCAGAACCTTGCTCATGACCGCGACCCCGTTGACGAGAGTCCCGTTGCGACTCTTGAGGTCCTTGAGGAGCCAATGCTCGCCGCGGCGCTCGATTCCAAAGTGCTGCCGCGAGACGTTCATGTCCCGAAGTGGAAGGACGTTGATATCGGCGCGGCCGACGGTGATTTCGTCCCGCCCGAGAGTCACCTCGAAGGGAAGCTCGTTCGGGACGAGCACGATCAAGCTTGAGGACACGGAGGAGGTCTCACTTGCGAATCTCGGGATCCTGGGTACGATACGCGCCCTTTTCAGGGTTGCAACATGCCCAAAAAAACGCCGCTCAACTCAGGGGGTCCCTTGTCGGAGATCGAACTCACTCCGTTTGAGTTACACGAACAAGAATTCCTCAGGAACCCAGATGTTCCTGGCCTGATCAAGCTCTACGAGTTCCTCCTCGACGAGCTCCAAGATCACGCATTGGCAGGGGTTCTTGACAAAATTCGTCCGATTCAGCATCGCGTCACGCTGATCCAAGCAGACGCTCCGGCTGGAGCCCTCGAGGCGCTTTGCCGAGATCCCCACCGTGAGGTCCGAAGCGTCGTGGCGACGCATCCCCAGATCTCGGAGGAGGTCTGCTTCCGGCTCTGCGAAGACCCTGAGCGGAGCGTTCGACTCGCACTGCGAAAGAACCCCGCCTGTCACGCCATCATTCGCGCTAGCCTCAGGCTGCGGGAACGCCCTGGCGAGGAGAACCGCGTTCGCTCGCTCCAGCTCCTCGAAGTCGCCTGGCAAGCCCGTCGCTGCAAGCACACTCCGGCCAAACTCCTTGAACTCGTCCTCGATTGGACCGAGCTCACGGCTGAGAACCTCGAGGAGATCTCAAGCCAAGAGATCGCTCGGATCCTCTCGGTCCTCGACGCTCAACTCGGAAACGGGCCCATGCCGCGAAAGCCGCGGCGCAAGCCGGCTGCGAAGAAGTCGGCTCGCTCGCCCAAGGTCTCCGGGCGTGCCGCCAAGGTCTCGACCCGAACCAAGGCCGTGACAAAGACCAAGGCTGACGCCAAGACGAAGGCCAGCGCCAAGACGAAGGCCAGCGACAAGAAAAAGGCGCCCGCCAAGAAGAAGCCCAAGAAGAAGCGCTAGCGCTCCATTCTTGGGGCGACGCCCGCCAGGGATATTCGTGTCTCCCAGTACCCGGAAACCGGGGGCTGAACCGATCCTTGCTGAAAAGACCGCCTGACAGAGTCAGCGCTTGTGCTTGGCGCGAGGATTGCAGCGGGCGGGGCATGAGAGTCACTCTGCTTGCCATTGGCGCCATCCTCCTCCTGATCTTGAGCACCCCTTCGTTTGGGGGGCCCTACGACCAGTACAAGTCGCTGACGAGAGCGGAGCGCCGGTTGGCGTTGCGCTACTTCTGGCAGC
The DNA here is from genome assembly GCA_016765095.1 of Planctomycetota bacterium. Taxonomy (GTDB): domain Bacteria; phylum Planctomycetota; class J058; order J058; family J058; genus NORP233. The sequence goes on from JAESQQ010000584.1 coordinate 8,154, forward strand.
TGCCCCGAGTTCGGAGCGCGGCGAACTTTGCCCGCAGCACCTCCACGGCCCGCTACCCAGGCTTGAGCGGTCAGGACGATCAGCGCGACGCACACCGCCACAGCACTTGGAACGGCGCCATGACCGCCAGCCTCAAGAGCCGCCAGGCGGCCAAGCGTTGGGGGGACGCTCACGAGACCGTCCCGAACAACCCGGCCCAACGCCGGGCAATGGACCTCAGCAACAACGATCGCGGACGGCAAATCGTCTGGAGTCAGCGTCGCGTCTCTGGCCCCTGGTGGTGGCGACGAACGGCGATGCCGAGCCGAACCGCGATCGCGAATCGCATGGAGCAGGCGGTCACCGCGGGCGAATTGGTCATGGTGGAGGAAGTCGGCGGTCAGCGAGATCCCCAGCGCGGGCCCCTCGTGCCCACCCAACGCCCCTAGCGGAATCGCACCGGAATCCTCCATGAACACCTCGGGTCCATGAACACCTCGGGTCTTTGACCACCCCGGGCTTGAACACCCCGCAGCGCTCGGGAGGTGGCTGGCACCGCTCGCGAAGTGCGCTGCTCGTGGGGGCCGTGGCGCTTCTCCTGCTCGGCCTCTGGAGCCTCGGAGCCGACCCGCCACCTGAACCTTCCGCCCAGCCCGCCCCGGCAGCGACGGACGCACCTCTCCCACACGGGGCCCTGGTTC
>JAESQQ010000585.1 GCA_016765095.1 Planctomycetota bacterium
GGGCGGGCGGGGGTAAACCCCGCCCCTACGGAGAGGGGGTCGTGAGCCCCGCCGGGACGGGTCGTTGCCGGTCGACTCGGAGACGCCCGGCGAAGGAAGGCCCGAATGCGATCGGTAGGGTGCGGGGTTTACCCCCGCCCGCGGTCTGTCCGGCGAAGACACACGGCCTCTTCTCTTCGGCTCACGAATACGAGCGTGGGTCAGACACCAGGTCTAGGGGAAGCGGCGCACGCGGCGGAGCGAGAAGTTGAACGTGTCGAGGATCAGGAGGGCGCCGTTGTTCTCGTCCGCCGAGATCCCATAGACCCCTCGGAGCAGCGCCGAGGTCCCCGGCTCTCCGCTTCCGTCGCTGCCGCCCACCGAGTCGCCCGTGATCGCGAGCAGCCCCGGATTCCCGGCGAGCACAAACGGGGTCCCAGTCGGGTCGAGGCCGAGCACGGCGTCTTCACCGACGTCGACCACGAACAGCGTCCCCGCAGAGTCCCAGGCGACCCCGCGCGGCGCGTTGAGCGCCACGCCGTTGACGACGGGCGCAGACCCCCCCAACACGGTCACCGCGACGCCGGCGGGCGTCGAGAGGCCAAAGTTCGTCCCCCCCGCTTGGGACTGATAGCGAACTCGAGGAGGGATCCCGAGGCTGCTCGAGGCGAGCCCGTGCTCGGACCAGGCGAGGTCGCTCCCCCGGATCGCGATCGAGAAGGGGCGGCGCGCGGCGCCTGGGGCGACGAGGTTGGCGACTCCCGCTGCGGGTACGGCGATCCCTCCGACCGAAGCCGCAGTCGAGGTCAGGTTGAGCGCAACGATCCGGCCGTTCCCGGCGTAGAGCGTGTCTGCCACCACGAGCACGCCCGAAGGCAAGATCGTGATCCCCGTCGGGTAGCCGAACAAGACGGCCTCGGGGGCCGCTTCGACGGGGCCCGACATTCCCTGGTAGGCCCCGGTCCCTGCGATCCGCGCGATCTGGTTCGGCCCGATCGTGTTGACGCCGCCCGGCTCGCTCGGGTAGCCAGAAGCGACAAACGCGACCGAGCCGAGGTTGGCGAGGTAGACCGCGTGATTCCGGGTGTCGGCGATCGCCAACAGCGTCGTGCCAGCCACGACCGCTGAGCTGAGCCCCCGCGGGCCGAGGAGGTCGAAGGCGTCATTGACCTGGTAGGCCCGCCCGTCCCAAGTCGCGCCGTCTTCGGTCCGCGTGACGGCGATCTGATTCAGCATGTTCGGGAAGATCTGGACGACCACGCACGTCCTCTCGACGACTCCGGCGACCTGCTCCTCGACGACCATGCCCGGGTAGGCCCCCTCGAACGCAGTCGCCCCCAGTCCGATGATCAAGGTCGGACTCGAACCGGGTTGCCCCGTCCCGTTGAAGAGATCGTCGTCGGGAAATATCTGGTCGGGGACGAAGTCGAACCCCGTCAGCGCGAGGGCCCTGACGCGCGGAGGGAGGCTGCCCGGAATCAGGCGGACTTGCGCGCCGGTGCCGGCCACGGTCGTGACGCGGGTCGTCGAGAGGGCCACCGTCCGGACTCGACCCCCGTCGAACACGGCGTAGCCCCCCGTGCCTGCGATCGAGGTCACCGCAAGCGGTTGGCTGAGCGTCGCGACGCCGGCCCCGCTCCCGTCCCCGTCGAGCCTCCCGCCGCCCGCGATCGTGTTCATGATCCCGGCCGCGTCGATCGCGCGCACGCGGTTGTTGAGCGCGTCGGGAATGAAGAGCCGGCCCGTGGCGTCGACGTGGAGCCCGACCGTGCTCGGAAACTCGAGGTTCGTCGAGTCACTCAGCGAGAGCCTGCCCTGGATGGCGGCCGCACCGTCCCCCGAGAATCCGGAGTTGCCCAGGATCCCCGCGATCACCTCGATCGAGTTGGGATTCACGAGGACGTTGTTGACCGTGACCGCCGCCGCGCCGAGGTTGAGCGCCTTGACGACGTGCCGGCCGTTCTCGGCGATCAGGATCAGGGTCTCGCTGATCGCGCTCAGCCCGCTCGGCTGACGCAGGATCAGACTGAGCGGCAGTAAAGTCTGTCCGGCCAAGACGGTCGACGCGCCGGTCGCGTCACTGATCAAGCTGACGGTCCCTCCCGAGACGTTGGTCGGGGCGCGCTCCGAGACGACGAAGTCGCCGCTCGGGAGGAACACCACGTCCACGAGCTCGTCGAAGGTGCGCGCGAGGGCAGGCGTCGGGTTGGCGCCCTGCGGATCGCCGGCCACGCGACGGACTTCGCCGACGGGCACGTTGACCGTCCCGACCGTGACGGGCGCCGCGCCAAGGTTCGCTGCCCAGACTTTGCTGTGCGCTGTGTCTGAGATCAGGAGCACGTTCCCTTGGAGCGAGAGCCCCGCTGGCCCCTCGAACCCGTCGCTCATGCTCGTGAGGAGGAGCGCGCCGCCCTCTCCATTGCCGGCCACGCCGTTTCCAGGCGTGTCGTTCCCGACCGCGGTCTCAATGATCCCCGTCGGCCGAACGCGCCGGATCCGACCGCTCCGCTGGGCGATCAGGATCGAGCCGTCGGCCTCGATCGCGAGCCCGAGCGGACCGCCGACTTCGGCGGCGGTCGCGAGACCACCGTCTCCGAGGCTCCCGCTGGCCCCTTGACCCGCGAAGGTGCTGATCTGACCGGTCGCAGGATCAACGAGTCGCACGCGGTTGTTGATCGAGTCGGCGATCAGAATCCCCGCTGGAGTGGTCAAGACCGCGCTCGGGAGCGAGAGCACCGCCGCGGGAGCGACTTGCCCGTCGCCGACGAGCGGCTCAGCTCCAGCCACGGTCGTGATCACACCAGCCTGGATCCGACGCACGCGAGAGTTGCCAGTGTCCGAGACGTAGAGCGAGGTCCCGCTGAACGCGAGCGCGCCCGGCCCGTTGAGGCGCGCTGAGGTGGCTGCTCCCCCGTCCCCGCTGAATCCCTCCGCGGCGACGCCCGCCACGACGGTCGCGATCCCCGCCGCGTCGATTCGCCAGACGCGGTGCGCGGCGCTTTCGCTGAAGAACACGTCGCCTGTCGCAGAGTCGCTCGCGACCCCGTTGGGGAAAAAGAACGCTGTCGCGAGGGCGGCGCCCCCGCTCGCGCTCGAGATACCTGGGTTCGCCCCGGTGCCAGCGATCCGAACCGCCCGGTTGGGCGGCACGACGACCGCGCCGATCGTGCGGGAGACGAGGCCTAGGTTGAGCGCGACGATCTGGCTCCCAGCAGCGTCTCCATAGACGTAGGTATCTGGGAAAGGCCCGTCTGTGAGCTGATTGATCCGCAATCTGGCGGTGGTCAGGATCCCAGTCGGCCGAGTCGTGAACGCGGTCCCGATCAACTCGAACACGCCCGAGTTGGCGGTCCCCGTAAACAGCCGGGACTGGTCGAAAGCGAACGCGGTCGCCGCGGGGTCGCTCAGCCCAGCCGCCGCGAGCTGCCAATTCAGCCCCCCGTCAGTGCTCTGAAATACCCCCGCGTCGCGGGTTCCCGCGAACAGGTTCCCGATTGAAGTCGGGTCAGCCGCGATCGCGAGCACGTCGACGCTCGTGAGCCCGACGTTGAGCGAACTCCAGCCGGCCGGTACGTAGTCGTAGACCACGACCCCGGCCCCCGTCGCCGCGAACACCGCGCCCCCGGCCGGATCGAGGTCGACCCCGCGGACGTCTGAGTTGGGGATCCCAGGGATCTGGTTCCAGACTAAGCCCGTGGTCAGGCCATAGACCCCCTGGTTGGTCGCGGCGTAGAGCGTGAAGGGCGCGGTCCCCGGCGCGATCCCTGCCGGCTCGAGGAGCAAGTCGCGAACCTCGGCCGTGGCGGGGAAGCTCCCCCCGCCGACGGGGGCCCAGTTGACGCCGGCGTCGACCGAGGTAAAGACGCGCCCCGAGATCGCGGCGAAGAAGGTCGTCGTGTTCTGGATCGCGACCGCGCTGATTTGAGGAGCGGCAGGGAGGCCCGCGCTCCCGAGCACCCAAGTCGCTCCGGAATTGACCGAGACCCAGACCCCAGACCCGGGCGACCCCGCGATCACGAGATTGTTGGGGAAGTCCGCGTCGAGGTCGGTGATCGGCTGGGCCAGGAGTTGGTTCCAGGTCACACCGCTGTCGGTCGTCCCGTAGACGCCGACTGGATCGCCGGGTTGGCTCCCACGAAGTCCCGCGACGACGGTCCCCACGACGGTCGTGTCCCCCACCAAGGCCGAGACCTCAGCGGCTGCGTTGACCGGGACCGGAGCCACGCCCGGGATCACGACCCCCCCAAAGCTCAGGTTCTGGACCGAGCCGCCCAAGGTCCCGACCGAGCGGAGGACTTGCCCCAGGCCAGAGGTCTGGAACGAGGCCACGACGCGCGTCCCGACGACCGCCAGCGACGCGTTGTCTCCGGCGTTTCCGGCTGCGGCGAAGGGGACTCCGTCCACGACGAGGAGGTCCGTCGAGATCCCAGTCGTGCGATCGATTCGGCGGAGCGTGATCCGCTGGCTCTGACCGAAGGAGAACGCGCGGTCGAGCACGAACCGGTTGTTCCCCGAGTCGAGGCCGACGCGGTGCACGTCGCTGAAGCCGCCGTCGACTTCGACTTGGCTCAAGGTCCCCCCCGCGAGGGAGACCTCCCCCAAGAACGCAAACCCGCCGGCCCCCATTTCGAGGAAGCCGGGCGTCGCCGCGAGGCTGACCATGGCAGGGAGTTCGACGCTCGTGGCCTGGGTGTTGGGGTTGAAGTCGAGTCCCTCGCCGAACACGGTTCGGATCAGGCGCTGGTCGACTGGGAACCCGGTCGTGAACACGGGGCTCCCCGTGACCTGGGTCGAGCGGCGACGCGGGGTCATTCGGAGCACGACGTTGGTCACGGTGAACACGCCGCTCGCGCGGAAATCGGCGAACGAGTTCCAAAGGAGCGTGTGCTCCTGACCGGGGCTGATCGGAGCCGAGAGCGCAGTGGTCCCTTCGTTGGGCGGCTGCTGGGCGAGCGTGCAGGGATTGAAGGGGCCCGCCGGCCCGTTGATCGAGTAGTCGAGGCTCAAGTCGAGCGAGCCCGCTGCAACGTCGATCAGGACGCAGCCGACCTCGACCCGGTCGGTTCGGGCGCTGGGTCCGGGGGTGTCGATCAAGACCGAGAAGCTCGCGTTGTTGACCGTAAAGACCGGCGTGTCGCGAGGGTCGCCGAGCTTGGTGTCTTGGGGCGTGAACCGAAGCACGATCGTGGCCGCGCCGGTCGTGAGGCCGTTGAGGGACGAGCTCCAGGCAAAGGTGTATGAGATCCCCGCTGCGGAAGTCGCGAGAGCGGTCGGGTCGACAATGCTCCCGGTCGTGTCGGTAAAAGTCCCGGCCGCGACGTTGGTGGTTGGAAAGGTCACCCCGCCGTCGACCGAATAAGTCACGTCGACTCGAGTCGCCTGACTGTCGGCGTCGAGGAGGGTGATCGCGATTGGGATCGCGCTCGCCCCCTGCGCGTCGGCGTAGATCGTGGCGCCTGAAGGGAGGCTGGGGAGATTCGCCAGGCCGAGCATCGGCGTCGCGGTGTTGTCGACTGAGAAGAAGCTGGTCGTAAAGGCGAGCTCTCCCCCGATCACGAGCTGAACGCGAACGCTCCCCTGGTTGAGGGTCGTGCCGAGGTCTAGGGCCGTGTTCCAGAGGAAGCGGTGGGTGACGCCGCTGACCGAGGTCGTCAACGGGTTGCTGACCGGAGCTCCCGCAGTCGTAAACTGACCGGTCGCGACGTTGGCGAAGAGCGTGCTGGCCGACGCGTTGGGGTCGGTCGAGTAGCGGACCTCGACCGTGGTTGGGTCGGCCTCGGCGTCTTGAACCGAGAACTCGATCTCGACCGTGCCGCCGTTGGTGTCGCCTTGGGCGGCGGCGGCGGTCACGCTCGTCTCCGCGTTGGGCGCACCGCTCCCGCTGCTCCCTCCCGTGGCGCTCCCAATCCCAGCCACGATCCCCGCAGTCAGGAGAGGTCCGCAGCCGGCGACGGTCAGACCGAGGGCCCAAACGGCTGCAACAGCTCCTGCGGCTCGCTTGATCCTCATACCTCTCCCCCGGGAGCGCTCAGAGGGAGGAGCCGACTGGCTCCTCCCCGGGAGACTCTACCGGGAGTGTGTCCGAGACCTCAAGATCCTCCTGCTCGCGAGCCCTGGGTCGCGGAGGAGAGCCTCTGCTGGCTAGTAGTCGGAGCGGCTCAACTGGCGGCCGACTTCGGTCAGCGAGTGGCGGACGGCGGTCACAGCGACGTCGTGCATGGGCCGCTGGTGAGGCCTCGGGGTTTGAGTGCTGAGGTGGCGGAGACGACTCCGGAGAATTCTCGCGGTCTCTTCCAATCGCAGGCGACGCTCGGTCATGGCTCTCTCCTTGTTCCCCCAATGAGGCTTCTCGACCGAAACACGCCGCGACTTGAGGGGAATATTTGGTCTGGGGGCCGGGCGGGGGTAAACCCTGCCCCTACCAAGGCGTGTTGTGAGCCGTCCAAGAGGGGTGCCTTGCGGAGGGGCCCTCTCGCGATCTGTAGGGTGCGGGGTTTACCCCCGCCCGCCGTCTGTCCGGGAGAGACCAACGCCCTCTTGACCTTGGCCTGCCAACCTCAGGCGCCGTAAACCCCGCCCCTACCAGAGCGGGTTGCCAGCCGCCCAAGAGAGCGCCCTGCGAGGGGCCCGATAGCGATCGTAGGGTGCGGGGTTTACCCCCGCCCGCCGTCTGTCCGGGAGAGACCAACGCCCTCTTGACCTTGGCCTGCCAACCTCAGGAGCTGCCCCGCCCGCCGCCGACACCCTCGCTCTCGTCTTGAGACTCAACACGGCAAGCGCTGCGCGCCGTTCACCCCCTCCCTTGCGGTAGCTCTTCCTTGGCGTTCTTGGCGTCCTGGGCGGTTCAAATCAACGTGAGGCGAGCTGGTGGCTTAACGGCCACCTCCCGGATTCGTACGCGTGCCCTAACTGCCCTCACCGCGCTGGTGAAAGCGCGCGTAGGCAGCCACGAGGTCTGCGGCCGGGGGCGGCTGCGCCACACCCAGCGCCTCAAGGCGCGCGTCCGTATCAGCGCAGGGCCAGGGGCCCATTTGCATTCGAAAGCCGCTCGCGGGGAACCAAGCGCGAAGCGGGGCGAGGGGGACGCTCGCCCCGGCTGCGATCAGCGCCGCGCGGAACTCGTCGTAGGGCACTGGGCTGACGCCGAGGTGATCTGAGAGCTCGGCCCAAGTCGGCGACTTCTCGAGGCTGGTCAAGTGGAAGGTCCGACCCCGGGCCTCTTCGCTGCGGATCAAGGCCACGATCCCATCCGCGACAGAGTCGACCGGGGTCAAATCGCAACGCGCGTCTTGAAGATCGAGGCCGATTCCGAGCGCGAGGCAAGTCCGCAGGTAGCGGTTGACGAAGTCCTCGGGGTTCGCGACGCCCCGTCGGCTGTGCCCCGTGATCATGGCCGGGCGGTGAATCGTGAGCGGCAGGCCTCGCGCGCCAGCCGCAGCCACCCGCCGCTCGCTGACCCACTTGCTCAGTCCGTAGCCTGAGCTTCGGAGCGCGCTCTCCTCGCGGAGCGAGCTCTCCTCGTCTCCCCCCGCAGGTGCTGTGCTGATCGTCGAGACGAGGTGGAACGCCTTGAGGCGGCTCGCGCCCGCGAGCTCGAGGAGCGTGTCCGTCCCGATCACGTTCGCGGTCCGCAGCTGGCCGTAGAGCATGACCCAATTGACCTGAGCCCCCGCGTGCAGGATCGAGTCGAGCTCCGTGGCCTGTCGCGCCCAGCGATCCGCGTCCCAGCCGAGGCGCTCTTGGCCAAGGTCGCCAGCGAGCGCCACGACGCCCTCTAGCGAGACCTCGAGTTCGAAGCGCTCGGCCGCTGCTTGGAGCCGCTCCCGAGCGGCCTCGTCGTCGGCGGCTCGAATCAAGCAGCGAACCTCGAGTGGCTGCGCCGACCCGTCGCGACTCCTCAGCAAGGCCTCGAGCAAGTGCGCACCGAGGAATCCGGTCACGCCGGTCAGCAAGACGACCCGCGGCACGAGGGGAGGGGGCGGACCTTGCAGCACGAGATCGTCGAGGGGCAGGGGCGCGTTGAGGTCAGCCAGCGCCAACTCGGCGGTCGTCCCTTGGTCGTTGCCAGCCTGCGCGGCCCCGACTCCCGCGTGGACTTGAATCCGTCGCGCGAGCTCCTCCAGGCTCGAGGCCCCGTGCCAGGCGCTGAGCGGGATCTCGCGCGAGAGGCGCTCCGAGACCGCAGACACGAGCTCGACGCTCGAGAGCGAGTCGACACCGAGCTGGTCCGCCAAGTCGGCGTTCGGCGCAGGCGCGCTGCCCAGGATCGAAGCCGCCGCCTCCCGAACCAGGTCTAGGACCGAAGCGGTCGGCGCTGCGCCCTCATAGAGCGAGGCGAACACCTCGCCGTAGTGGGCCGCGATCGCGCGCCGATCGAGCTTGTTGCTCGACGTCGCGAATCCACGCTCGACGCTGAGTGGCTTGAGCTCGAGGTGCACGGCCGAGGGAAGCTCGAAAGGGAGGAGATTGGCCCCTTGGCCGACTTCGCGCAGGTCCGCCAAGACGTGCGCGGTCGCCCTGGGACCGGCCAGCGCATCGAGGTCGCTCTCCTCGCAGCCGATCGCTGTCGCGAGCGCGCCGAGGCTCGGCACGACGATCGCGACCACGCTCGACTGGAGCGAGTCGGCGTGAACCATGACCTGGGCCACGAGGGTGCTGGTCATAAGCGCGCCCTCGATCCGCTCGGGGGCCACGAACTCGCCCTGGGCCAACTTGACCACGTTCTTGCGCCGCCCGATCACGAGCACGCGACCGTCCTCGCGCCGCTCGCCCAAGTCGCCGGTGCGGAAGAACCCGTCCTCGTCGAAGTTGGCCCGCGTCGCCTCCTCGTCGCCGAGGTAGCCCGAGACCATGTGGGGCGTGCGCACCAAGATCTCGCCGCGCGGGGGCTGGTCGCTCGTCGAGTAGCCGAGCTCTGGGACGTCGATCAGGCGCAGCTCGACGTCGCCCCGGACCACGTCGTCGACCGTGATCGTGGCGCACTCGGTGCTCCCGTATCCCTCGCCGACGCGGCAGAAGTCGAAGCAACGGCGTAGGAAACGCATCAGCGCCCGGCTGGGGGGAGCGCTCCCGACGCTCACGCTCTGAACACGTCGTCCAAAGACACCTCGCAGCCCAGCCATTGCCTCCTCCTCGAGGAGCTCGAGCGCAGCCTCGGGCAGCTCCTCGCGGAGGGCAGCCAGATCTCGCTCGTAGCGCTCGAGGAGCAGGTTGTAGACCCGCGGCACGGCGCCGATCGCCGTCGGCTCGAGGAGCCCGAACTCCTCGTAGAGCAGATCCCCGCGGGTCGCGAACCCGATTTGGCCGCCGTAGGTCATCAGCGCGACTTGGTAGACCCGCTCGCTGAAGTGGCTCAAGGGCTGAAAGGAGAGGTGGACCGCCGGTTGGCTGACGCCAAACGCAACGAGCAGCTTGTTGCAGGCCTCGTAGCTCCGCATGGCCCCCTTCGGGCTCCCCGTGCTCCCAGAGCTGAACAAGATCGTATGAAGCGAGGAGGGCTCGCGCTCCGCAGGCGCCCAGGCCTGTCCTTCGCCGAGCGCGGCGATCTCAGCCCAGGAGCGCACCGGCGAGCTCGGGGCAGGCGCCGGGCTCCGATCCAGGGGCGGGAGTTCGATCACGAGCGAAATCGAGGGCACGGCCTCGACCACGGCCTGGACGCTCTCGAGTTCCGCGCGCCCTGAGAACACACACGCCAACTGACAGCGGCTGGCCATTTCGATCAAGCGCTCGGGCGTCTCGCTCGCCGGGAGCGAGACGACGACGAACGCGTTCACGAGGCAGGCCAAGTCGGCGATCGCCCACTCGGGTTGATTGGGAGCGCAGATCCCGACAAACACGCGATCGTGGGGGCCCGACGCCGGATCGACCAAGGCCTCACGAAGCCCGGCCGCCACCGCCCGGACTTCGGCCCAGACCTCGCGGTAGGTCGCCCAGCGCTCATAGCCCCCCAAGGCTCCTGAGGCGCTCAGCTCGCGACAGGCGAAGAGCGGACGCTCTGCGAACAGGCTGAACGATCGCTCGAAGGTCTCGAGCAAGGTCTCGGCGAGGAGCGGCACCGCGAGGACCTCGACCCCCGCGAGCTCAAGCGAGGCCGGCGGCGAAGCCGGCGAGAACTCGAGACGCAGAAAGCGCCCGACGGTCTCGGGCCGGAGCGGAGCTGAAGCGCCAGGCGCCAACTCGAGGGACTCGCTCCAGCCTCGCTCGGGGAAGGAAGGCTGGCCGTCTGTGTCGAGGCGCGAGTAGAGCGTGGTCCGCAGCGACCCGGCGGGGGCCCCCGCCACACC
>JAESQQ010000586.1 GCA_016765095.1 Planctomycetota bacterium
CGAGGGCCAAGAGCGCGTAGCGAGACACCTCACGGAAGTTGGGGAACACCCGCCGTTCTGAGCCTCGCCGACCCGAAACCGCCACTGAATCAGGCCGAGCGGTCCGTCGACCAGGAGCTCCGCGCGCCCGAAGTGCGCCATTCCTCGCTTGATCGGAAGCAGCCGATACTCGAGCTCCGTCCAGCTCTCCTCCTCCCCCTTGGAAGGCTCGAGCTCGATCCGGCGAGGCAGCCCCTCGATCAGTTCGGTGTGATCGACGGGGTAGTGATCAAAGACCTGAATCTTGAGTCGTCGCCCCGCGACGTTGGTCAGCTTGAGCTTGACCTCCGACTCAGCCCCCAAGGCCAGCGAGCGCGGAGGCGTTCGCTCGACCTCCGGCGCGGCTGTCTGGAGGGCTTGCGCCAGGTCGTAGAACACGACCAGGCCCAACACTCCGCCCACCGTCAGCCAGACCAAGACGCCCGCCTGGGGGAGTCCGATCAAGCTGACCGTCAGGCCGACAGCGGCCCACGCGCAGATCCCCCAGCCCAAGCGACGAGTCGGCTTCACGCCTCCCCCTCAGGTCCGGGTCTCCGGTCTCTACGCGTGATCGGGTCCTCGTGGTTCACTGCCGGGGGGCCTCCACGTGCGCCAGGATCTGACCGAGGACGTCGTCCGCCGTCACGCCCTCGACCTCGAGCTCGGGTGAGACCACGAGCCGGTGCCGGAGCGCGGGCATCGCGAGCTCCTTGACGTCGTCGGGGGTCACGAAGTCGCGTCCGGCCAGCAAGGCTCCGACGCGGGCCAAACGGACCAAGGCGATCGCGCCACGGGGACCGGCCCCGACGCTAATGCCCGACCACGTTCGGCTCGTCCGCACGATCCGAACCGCGTAGTCCACGACGCGATCGTCGACGGTGATCATGGCGCAAGTCTCCTGGAGCGCGCAGGCCACGCGAGGCTCAATCACCTGGCGAACTTGGCTCACGTCCAGTCCGTGACCGACTTTCCCGCCCGTGACCGCTCGCACGATCCGCGCCTCGTCGTCAGCCTCTGGGTACCCCATGTGGAGCTTGAGCAGGAACCGGTCGAGCTGGGCCTCCGGGAGGGGGTAGGTCCCCTCCTGCTCGATCGGGTTCTGCGTCGCGAGGACCATGAAGGGCTGAGGCGTCGAGTGCGCCTCGCCCTCGATCGTGATCTGGTGCTCCTGCATGACCTCGAGCAGGGCCGCCTGAGTCTTGGCGGGCGCCCGGTTGATCTCGTCGGCCAGGAGCAGGTTGGTGAACGCGGGACCCTTTCGGATCCGCATTTCGCCCGTCTGAGGATCGAGCAAGGCGTGGCCCGTGACGTCCGAGGGCATCAAGTCCGGCGTGAATTGAACGCGCGAGAACACGCCCCCAAAGGTTCGAGCCAGGGCCAGGACGAGGAGCGTCTTGCCCAAGCCCGGCACCCCCTCGAGCAGGACGCTCCCGCCAGCGAGGAAGGCCGCCAGCATGTGCTGGATCACCTCTTCCTGCCCGATGACGACTTTGCTGATTTCTTTCCGCATGGCCGCAGCCGCGCGGTGCGCCTTCTCGGGAGGGAGCGTTCCTCCTCCTCGCGGTTGAGGGCGCCGAGTTTGTTCTTCGTTCACAGAGACCTTCGTAGGATTTCGAGCAGAGTGACAGCGCGGGTGAAGCGATCAGGTGTGCGAGGCGGCGGTCCGTAGAGCGCATCCTCGATCTCTCGCGGGTTGACTTGGGCCTGCTCGGCGAGGGCCTCGACCTGCGCGTCTTGGCGCAGGTGGGCCCAGTCCGGGCGCCGGCGGCGAACTCGCTCGAGGAGCGCCTCGCGGACCGGTTCGATCAGGCTGGACTGAGCGCGGTGGCGCCAGAGGAAACGGCCCGCAGCCTCGAGGTGCTCGCCGAGCCGGCGGCGGTCGAGGTTCGGAGCCGGGAGCACAGGCCCGAGGCGGCGTGTGCGCGCGTAGAGCCACACGATCAACCACACGATCAAGGTCAGGATCAGCGGCCAGGCCGCGTCCCAAAGCAACCCCAGGAGCGAGGGCGGCGTGTCACCGCGTACGATCAAGGCCCGGGTCGCCAGCGGCCCGTTCAAGTCAGCCCGGAGGCGCGCGACCTGGTGGAGGAAGCGCGCGTGCTCGTGTCCTCGGAGGTTTTCGGTCTCGAACAGCGTCGCGTCGCTCAGGATCGTGACGAGGCCCTTTCCGCGCTGGAAGCCGATCGCGCGGATCTGACCTGCGGCGGTGTACTTCCAGCGGAACGCCTCGCTCGAGCCTGGGGTGAGCCAGTAGCCCCCTGTGAACTCGAGGTCGAGTTGATTCGGGTCCTGCTTGCCAAGAGCAGCAGTATTCGCAGGGACGCCCGCTTGAGACCGAGCCGAGACCCCAAAGGGGTCCGTCAGCGGATCCTCAACGTAGGTCTCGCCAAGTTCTGGCCGGCGCGCGACGACGACCAAGTGCCCACCCTGGGCGACCCATTTCAGGAGAGCCCCGTCCCGACGAGGGAGCGGGTGACGTGAGGGAGCGAAGAAGAAGAGCAGGCCGAGGTCTTGGCCCGGATCGTCGGGGGGCGACCAGCTGGTCGAAGTCTCGACCCCGAGTTCTTCCAGGTAGCACTCTGCGGCGTAGTAGGGGTTGGTCCGGGCGGCCCCCGTCGCGGGGATCGTGACGTCGACGTCCACGACCTCGCTGTTCGAGCGCCACCACACGAAGCCCCCGATCATGAACGCGATCAGGAGGCCGACCAAGATCCCCATTCGCTTGCTCACCGGCGCCGCCCCCGGCCGCGTCGACCGATCGCGTCGTCGTACTCTGCGCAGAGGGCCTCAATCTCGCTCGCGTCGAGGTCCCGGTGCCCGTAAGCCACGAGCTGCCACTGCTTAGTCAGGCGCGCGAAGTACTTGGCTGGGCCGCGCGCCTTCTTGACCCCCGCCAAGCAGTCTCCCTCGGTGGCGGAGGCGTCGATCTTGAGCTCGAGGTCTGGAATCAAGCGCGCCAACGCGCCGCGATAGAGCAGGCTCAGCGCCTCGCGCGCGTCGCCCTTCGCTTGAGCCTTGGCCGCCGCCCTCGCGATATCGTCCGGCAAGGACTCAGCGCGGAGGTCGAGCCCCATTAGGACCTCGGGCACGACCACGCCTTCGTTGCGTTCAGGCTCGCTGGGCGTCGCGAGCAAGAGCGAGAGCCGAGCGCGATAGCGGAACAGCCAAGCCACCATGGCCACAACCAAGAACGCGCCTATCGCCGATCCCATCAGCATGCAGACGTCACCGGCCCCTCGCGGCGGACCCGTCCCGCAGCCCTTGCTGAGGCCACAGCCCCCGAACAGGTCGTCGAGCCAGCTCGTGGCGCCTTTGTTCAGCTGGCGCGCCTGGCTCTTGCGCTTGCCGCCGAACTCTTTGCGCCCATAGACCTTCTTGAGGACCTCCGCGGGAGGCGCGTCTTGGGTCTTGGACCCGGCCGGGCCGGCCGCCACCGGCGTCGGCTCGGGGCCGAGCGGGACTGAGTCGAGGTCTTGCGCCTGGACGACTCCAGACAGGCTCAAGCAGAGCAGGATCGCGACCGCCCCCAAGCGGCCCGACGCGACTTGCCGAGGCTCCTTGGCCTCGATCTTCGCGAGCCGCTTGGCGAGGCGCTGGAACGCGAGCTGCACGTCCCACCCCTCAAGGTGAGTCCGGCGGTTTATGTAGAGCGCGAAGCCCCCCGCGACGTAGAGCGGCGAGACGATCGCGTCAGCGATCAAGTAGCAGAGCCAGGCCAACGCAGAGATCAGGAAGGGCACGTGATCCGGCCAGCCGCGCCCGAACTCCTCGACGAGGTTGATCCCCATTTGGGAGGGGATCAGCATGTTGACGAGCAGGAAGAGCCCGATCGCGATCCCCCATTGCATTTGATTGCAGAGAAAGCTGAGCACAAACGCGGGGGTCTCCTGGCCGCGGTCTAGGACCTTGAGCCGGCGCCCGCGCTGCTTGAAAGGCAGACCCTCGAGCTCCCAGACCGGGAGCCGAAACGCGCGCCGGGGGTCGAGCCGCTGCACGGTCAGCGCCCAAAAGAGCTGGCGAATCAGCATTTTGGGGAAGGCTCGGATCACGTCCCGAACCTTCGGCGTAGCGCCAAACAGCGCCCGGCTGAGCACAAAGAGCGGGAGCCGGTCGAAGAGTGGCTTGATCCACCAGAGGAGCAGGAGCCCCAAGAACCAGTTGAAGTTCCAGAACACGCCCACGATCAGGAGCTGGATCGGCACCACGCAGATCAACCACGGGAGCCAGATCTGGCGCGCAAAGTTGCGCGCCAAGCCGAACCCGAGGTCGATCGCCTCGTAGGGCTCGCGCGGGCGAATCACAGCGGCGACCGCTTCAAGATCCACTGCCGGCTCCTCGCCCTGCGAACAGGAAGTAGCCGATCACGCTGATCCAAAGTCCAGTCCCGACGACTAACTTGAGCGTCGTCGGAACGAACGAGAGCGGAGACCAGAACGCCTCGAGGAACGCGGCCGCAAAGAGCATCAGCGAGAACCCGCTCACGAGCCCCGCGCTCCCCTGCGCGCTCTCGATCAGCGACTCGACGCGCCGGCGGCGGCCGGGGCGAATGATCGAGTCGCCGAGCTTGAGCCCCGCCCCGCCCGCGAGCACGATCGCGGTCAACTCGAACGAGCCGTGGCCGATCACGAAGCTCCAGAAGGGCTCGCCGCAGCCGGCCCGCGTCAGGTGACCCGCTACGCACCCGATCATGATCCCGTTGTAGATGATCACGAAGATCGCGCCGATTCCGAACACGAGGCCGCTCGCGAAGGTCCTGAGCGCGATTCCAGTGTTGTTGAAGATGTAGTAGCCAAACATGGCGGCCCGCTCGCCGAAGTCGGTGCCACGATTCTGGAACCCGCCCTTGGGGTCGTACATCTTCTCCATTTCCTCGAGCGCCTCGGCCGAGACCATGGCCCGCGCGAGCTCTTCATCGAAGTAGGCCGCCAACCCGGCGCCTATGAAGCTGAGGCTAAACAGCAAGAGCGAGAGGAGCATGTAGCGCCCGTTCTTGCGCACGTCGCGGGCGAAGCCGCCGGTTATGTAGTCGAGGACCTTCGCGCGCTCGACGCCTTGGTGGGCATAGAGGTGCTGGTGCCCGCGCAGCACGAGCTGGTTCAGTCGGTCGACGAGGTCCGGACCGTAGTGGCGGTGCCGGGCCAGGGCCAAGTGCTGACACACGTGGCGATAGTGGTCGACAAACGCGTCGGGGTCGCTGACGGGTTGGCGCTTGTCGAGCCTCGTGAGCATTCGCTCGAGGTCGTTCCAGCCCTTCTTGTGTTGATCGACGAAGCGCTCGCGGGACATGCCTAGCGCCTCCCATCACAAGTAGGGGAGGGGTTTACCCCCTCCCGCGGGCGGGGGTAAACCCCGCCCCTACACTCACCTGTACCGGTATATCCGGGTCCAGTCACGAGTTGCCTTCCTCTTCGGGCGGGGCGAG
>JAESQQ010000587.1 GCA_016765095.1 Planctomycetota bacterium
CCTCCCGCGGGCGGGGGTACAGTAAACCCCGCCCCTACATTCGCCCGTACCGGAACTTCTGGCGGGCAACACTAGAGCGCTCCGCGCTCCTCAAGGCTCCCAGAAGGTCGAAGTCCAGTTCGCTCGCAAGCGCGTGCCCCTCAAGACCGGTCTAGCCCGGATCAGGGCAGGCGGCGAAGGCTCAGCTCCTCCAAGGGTCCTCTCGGGTCAGCGACGGCGCTTGACCCAGGCGGCCATGCCTTCGACGTTCGTTCGAAACATACGAGGAGCGGTAGCGTCTGCGCCCTTGGTCATGGCCTTCCACTTGAGGAACCCGACGTCGTCCCGCTTGGGCGCCGATCCGAGCCCATAGGCGACCACGCCCGGCTTGCTCAGCCAGCAGCCGTGGTTGTAGTCGCTCCGCATACCGCGTCGCTTCTCCAAGCTGTCCGTCTCGCTCCGAAGAACGCTCCAGGCGACGCCGCTCCACCCGTCTCGCTCCGCGACGCGCTCCATGAGCAGCTCGTAGTGGATCGCGCCGAGGACAGGGATCTCGATTCGCTGATAGAAGCGCTGGCGAGTCTCGCCGTCGAAGCGATCGTCGGGGACTTGTCGGCACTCGACGACGGCCTGGGTGTTTCCCTTGTAGTTGTTGACGTCCCAGGCTGCGGCCTCGACTTCGGCGGGGGTGACGCCGGGGACGCTCATGACCCCCAACCCCTCGTCCGTTGCTCGACCCCTGTGCGGCCAGCTCTCGAAGTGGTATTTGCTGGGCGCGTTCTTCGGCAAGCGTCGAAAGACACGCTCTAGAAACTCGACGTGTTCTGGGGTCACGAATGCTCGCTTTCGTCGGCTCGATCAAGGTTGAGGAACCCAGCTTAATGCAGCACTGGGACCGCGAAGCCAACCTCGTCGGAGGCAGTGGATCGCAGTGCTTTAGGGAGCAAGCCCGCCGTCGAGCACTTGGGCTTCGCGCGCTGCCGCTTCTCTCGGACCCAAACGCCAGGGACTTCCACTCCGCGTTCTGGGCCTGAGTCCGGCGTGACGACGAGCGAGCCTTTGGCGAGGACTGGAGTCGAGCGGAGGATCAGGCTCAAGAGGGCGCAGAGAGGCGTTTTCATGGGGAGCTCCTGGCGGGATCCCACGATGGTCCGCGGGGTCAAATCCCGCCGGCTGAACAAGGTCTGCTGGCGCTCCCTAGCGCTTCTTGGCGGGGGGGAGGATCCAGATTCTGATTTGCCTGCGATACCCCGTGGTCGCGACTCGCTTGCCGTCTGGGCTAACGCAGGCTTCGCCCCAGCCCTCGACGTCGGGGTTGGCCAGTTGGACGACCCGCTGCCCGCTCAGCACGCTGAACAACTCGAAGGCCTTCCCGTCTGAGCGCGCTGCGCCAATCCAGGCCCCGCTAGGCTCGACGATCAGGCCCTTTGATCCGTCGAGGTTCCAGCTGCGCACGGCCTTGCCGGAGGAGAGGTCCCACAAGCAGACTTGGGTGGGGCCCTTGCGCCCCGAGACCCAGACCCAGTGACCGACCGCTGTCCGGGCGGAAAGCGAGGCTGAGGACCGGCCGGGCGTGGCCTCGCAGGGTCTCGACCAGGAGGCCGCTGCCCAGGCTCCACACTCGCAGCGCGCCGTCCACCCCAGCTGTCACCAACCATGCGCCGTCCGGGCTGACCGCGAGCACCTTGGCGTTGTTCTTCCCTGCGTTGTAGCGCCGCTCCTGGGTCCGCTCCGGGAGGGCCCACAGCTTCGCCACGCTCCCAGCGCAGCTGACGAGGTCGCCCTTGGGGGTAAAGGCCAGGCCGAGCAGGTTAGCGCTGTGGTCGACCAGACCGCGGTCGAGCGCGCCCGTAGCGGCCTCCCTGATCGTGATCGTGCCCTCCAACCAGGACGCCATCGCGAGGCGCTTGGAGTCGGGCGTCCAGCTGAAGTCGCGAACGTGCTCCTTGAAGCCCTTTAGCTCCTGTAGCTCCTTGCCTTCGGCGCTCCAAAGCTTGACGGCTCCCTCCTCGCCCGAACTGGCCAGCGCCTTGCCGTCGGGCGACCACGCCAAGGCCGCGACGTTGTGGCTGTGACCGCCGAGCGTGCCCGCGATCTTCCAAGCGTCGGGGTCGAAGTGGACGACGCCGCCGGCATGGCCCACCGAGACGCGCTGGCCGCGCCGCCCTTTCCGTAAGCGAGGGCCCGGACCGCGCTGCCGCCAGGCGCCAGTCGGGCCAGCTCCTTCCCCTTGCTCTTGCGCAGGTTCCAGAGGATCGCCGAGCCGTCCTCGGCGGCCGAGGCCAGCAGCCCGCCGCGGGGGTCGAAGGCCAGGGCCTGGACCGGGCTCTGCTTCCCATGGCCTGCGAGGACGCCCCGCGGCTTGCCGCGCGCCGTCCACAGCCGAACCTTGCCGTCGGTGTGCCCGGAGGCGACAAGCTTGCCCTTGGGTCCCCAGGCGACTGAGGTGACTCCGAGCGCGCCCTTGAAGGTCTTCGCTGGCTTCCCTCGGCTCGTCTTCCACAATCGGAGGGCGGGATCGCCTTTTGCACCGCCCGTCAGCAAGAGCTTGCCCTTGGGTCCCAGCGCGCAGTGCTCGACGCCCGTGAAGCGGACCGTCGCGGAGGCCTTCTTGGGAGTCCGCTTGCCGAGCTTCCAGACTCGAGCGGTGCCGTCGCGCGATCCGCTGCAGAGCCGACCACCCGCGCCCCAGTCGAGGGCAGTCACTGCCTTCTTATGTCCTCGCAGTGCGCCTTGTTCGGAGAGCGACGGCCCCAGGAGCTGGATCGTCCCGGCTCCGAGTCCGAGCGCGAGTCGCTCGCCTGCGGGGTCGAAGCACACCGCGTGGACTTTGTCCTTCGCCTCGAAGACCTTCTCGGGTTTCTGCGGGCCCGCCTGGCCCGGGGCTGTCGCTGCGAGGAGGAGGAAAGCAAGCAGTGAGGAGGAGCGGGTCATTCTTGGAATCTAGCAACACGTCCGAGGATCGCCAGGCGGCGGACGCGGTGAGGCGCACCCGGCTGGCGGTCGAGAAGCTGCCTCAGCCACTCCCGTTCGGACGCTCTAGGGCGATCGCTTCGTTTAGTGGGGACCCTGACCAGGGCCCCCTTAATGGTGCTCGCCGCCTCACCCCACGGCGTCTGAACTCGCACCGTTCTCCGTAAAGGTGACGGACTCTCTGCTGTTAGAGAACATCAGCTCGGCCATGTTGGTCCCGAAGCGGCGGTCGCCCGCCCAGGAGCCGACGGGGTCTGCGTTTGCGAACCACACGAACTCAGTTTCGGCAGGACTACCGCACTCGCGTGCGAGTAGAGCATCGCCTGGCACGCATGATCCAACTGGGAGCGCGCCAGGCCCGCTACGTCGGCCGCGCCA
>JAESQQ010000588.1 GCA_016765095.1 Planctomycetota bacterium
CGCCCGCAGGAGCGGCCAGGTAGCCGAGCGCGCCCCGGGCCTGGGCTCGGGCGGCCGCGAGGGAGGTGTCCTCCTCACCCAAGAGCACGACGGGAATCGCTGGCGCCAGCTCGCGGACCTGCTCGAGCTCGTCGCCCTCGTCGGGCAGGAGGAGGAGGTCGACGCGGTGCGCGCGAACGGCTTCCAGCAGCTCGGCGAAGTCACCTGGCGTCTCGACTTGAAACCCCGCCGCAGAGAGCGCCTCGTCGTAGGGACTGTGGCCGCTGGAGAGTGGGAGGGAGAGGAGGCGCATGCCGGGCATTCTGGGCCCCCGACACTCCTCGCGCCACCGGCGCGAGACGCAGGCGTTGAGGCTGGGGCAGCCGACTGGCGCTCTAGGCCGATTCGGGCTAGGCTCAGCCCGCGCTTGCGCGGAGCCACAATGTTCGAGCCCGAGCTCATCGCTTCTTACGTCTACAACTCCAACCGCCTGGACGGGATCAGTCTGAGCGAGGCGGAGACCCTGCGTATCCTCAGCGAGCAGATCGACCCAGAGTCGGACGTCGCCGGGGAGGACGGGAAGACCTTCGAGGCAGAAGTCGTCCTCGGTCACGACCGGGCCCTGCGGGGCATGGGGCTCACGGCCCAGAGCACCGGGCCCTTTACCGGTGAGCAGCTCCTCCTGCTCCACAAGACCCTCATGGGCAACCTCCTCCTCTCGGCGGGCGAATACCGCGAGTGCACCCTCCGCTACAAGGGGCTCTTGATCGCCTCGCCGCCCGAGCACCTCCAAGAGCGCATGGACTGGCTGGTCAACCTGATCAACACGGGCCTCGAGCGAGCCCAAGACCCCCACAAGTTCTCCTGGCGAATCCACCATGAGTTCATCACTCTTCACCCCTTCATTGAGGCCAACGGGCGCTTGGCGCGCCTGCTCCTGAACCTGATCCGGCTTCGGAGGGGGCTCGACCTGACCGTTGTTCCCTTCGCCGATCGTGAGGCCTACAGCCGCGCGATCCTCGAATTCCAGCAGCAGAAAATCCTCCGCGCGCGGGAGCGGGCCAGCTCCGCCGAGTAGCCCCGCGCGCCCTTGGAGCCACCGCTCGCGCTCCTGCGTGAACCTGGCCCGGAGATCGACCCATGAAGCTCGCGACCGCTGACCAGCGGGATCTCTATCCCGATCGCCACCTCAACGTGTTCTGCGCCTACCGATCGGGCGCGCAGGACTACAACCTGACTCGGGCCCTGATCTCGACCCTCCGCTGGTCACGTCCCGAGTTGACACGGGCGTTCCTGGAGCGCTTCGCGGGCCTCAAGAGCAGCTCGGAGTCGTTTCACTACGACCTCCACGCGTGCGACTACGACGACTTCGACCCCGGCCGGGTCAAGGATCAAGTCGTGCTCGGAATCTCGATCGCGGGGCGCCTAGCCGAGAACCTGCCTCCGCTCGACGACGCGATGTACGGGATGACCCTCCTCAGCATTCTGCGGGCCCCCGCCTTTGTGAACGCTCCACCTCAGTATCGGCTCGACCAGATCCGGCGCGCCATGGGTCGCCCAAAGCTGACCGACGACGACCTCGCGGTCTTGATCCACACCCTCGAAGAGCTCGAGGACGGCTGTCACCCAGACGGCTGGGTGTTCAGCGAGGAAGGGAGCGGCCTCTGCCTCCTGATCGAGGCCAAGCTGACCCAGCTCCTCGACCTCAGCCAGCTCCAACGCTACTCCGACGTCTACTTCGGTCGCTCCATGGAGGCCGAGGAGATGAAGTTCGCGACGTGGGAGGGCCTGGCCGAGTTCATTCACCCCTACGCGGACGACACAGACCCGAGGACCGCGTTCTTGGCCAGCCAGCTCAGCGACTACCTCGACCTGCTCGGGCTCGGTCCCTTCCGCGGCTTCAAGCCCTACGACTTCGACATGGACGCCGCCCAAGCCGTCCTCCCCAAGTTCCTCAAGTTTGCTCGGCAAGTTCAGGCTGCCGTTGGCGAGCTGGGCCTCCCGATCGCGAATCCGCAGATCACGCCGACTGGCGCTCGCCTCGACTTGAGCGGGCTCCCGGGCGAGGTTTGCCTCGACCTTCACAAGACCGGGCTCCGCGTCGAGCTTCGTCTCGGGACTTCGCGTGGCGGAGCGAGCGACCTCCCCGGGCGCCTCGCCGTGGATCACGTCTTGGAGTTCACCGACGACGGCGCCAAGAACCCCCTCGCGGACTTCGACGGGGGCGACCTCCAGGTTCGCGTCGAGCGGCTCCGTGTCGAGAACCCCGCAGGCGAACACGAGCAGGCCTTCGTGGAGCGGGTCACCCACCGCGACGACCTCGTCGCGAGCGAGTTTGGTGAGGCCCTCTCGGAGCTACGTCGTCAGCACCCTCCGCGCGAGAAGGACGCCGACGCCGCCGGTCACCACCGGCGCGGTCGGCTCTCGATCGGGCGCCTGATCCCTCACGAGGTCGCCGCCGGCGAGGCTTCAGCCCTCCAAGACCGCGTGACCGAAACCCTCGCCACCCTGGTTCAGGTCGCTCGGCTCCTAGGCGGCGAGGCGAGCGGGGACTAGCTCGGGTCTCGCCGTGGACGCCGCCCTTCAGCCGCCAGCCGCCCTCGAAGCCGGCCTCTACGAGACGCTCCCTCTCGCCCCGCGCGAGGGGCCACCGACGGCTCGGCGCCAGGCCTTGGTCCGGAGCGCCCGCGCCTTGCGCGACGAGCTCTTGGCTGGGCCGGAGGTCCTCTTCTTTCGCTCGTTCCCTTTGGTCCGGGTTCCCTATCCGAGCAAATACGCATTCTGGCGGGCCTCGAAGGTCCTGACTCCGCTCCTCCATATCCTCAATCGCCTGATCGTGGTTCAGTTCAAGGGGCTCAACGGCGAGCGCCAGACGCTCTTGATCGGACCCTCGGACGTCGAGGGCAACAAGGCGACTCCGTTCTTCGTCGACCTCGCGGCGAACGCTCGCCTCCTCGGTCAAGTCGGTGAGCGACTCCTCGCCCCGCGCTACAACGAGGTCGAGGACTGCTTGGCCGAGTGTGGATTGACCCCGCGCGACGTTGACTACATTTCGTTCGATCACCTCCACACCCAGGACTTGCGTCGCTGGCTCGGGAGCCACGATCGCGAGGGTCTGTTCCCGCGCGCCAAGCTCCTTGTGCGCCGGACCGAGTGGGATAGCGTCCAGGGTCCCCTCCCGCCTTGGTCGGCTTGGTATCCGCCCGACGGCGTGGCCGGGATCGACCCCGGTCGGCTCGTGTACTTCGACGGCGCGGTTCGCCTCGGTGAGGGCGTGGTCTTGGTCGCGACTCCCGGGCACACCCTTGGGAACCACTCCTTCGCCGTGCACACCCCCGAGGGGGTCTTGGTTACGAGTGAGAACGGGGTCTGCGCGGACAACTACGCGCCCCTTCACTCCAAGATCGCGGGCGTGGCGAGCTATGCGGAGCAGAGCGGGAGCGAGGTGGTCCTGAACGGGAACACCCTCGAAGGGACCCTCGACCAGTATCTGTCCATGATCTTCGAGCGTGAGTTGGCAGGTCCCTCCCGGAGAGACCCCCGCTTCTTCAACGTGTTCCCGAGCTCCGAGCTGATCTCTTACTGGGCCTTCCCGGGCGTGGCGCCCACGTTTCGCCTCGGCGAGGTCCACTTCGGAAACTGTGAGCCGACCCCTGGGACGACGAGCTCGTGAGCCGTCCGACGTCGATCGTGACAGGAGCCTCGGGTGGGATCGGCCGCGCGCTGGTCAGCGCGCTGGTTCGTCGGGGCGAACACGTGTTGGCGACCGACCGCGAGGCGCCGAGCGATCCGAGCTGGCCTGAGTCCCTCGTGGAAGGCCAGGCTCTCGACGTGACCGACCCGATCGCCTGGGAGCAAGCGATCGACCACGTGTGCGAGCGTTGGGGGGCGATCGACCGCGTCTATCACGTGGCGGGGGTCCTGATCCCGGGCCCCTTCGTCGAGGCTGGGGTCGGGCAGGTCGCGCTCCACCTGCGGGTCAACTTGGAGGGAGCCCTTCTGGGGACTCAGCTCGCGGTGACGCGCATGAAGGCCCGCGGGCGAGGTCACGTGATCGCGGTCGCGTCCTTGGCCGCGCTGGCGCCGATCCCGGGCTTGGCGCTCTACAGCGCGAGCAAGGCCGGCCTCCGGGCGGGGCTCCTGGCTGCCGCCGACGAGCTTCGCCCCTTTGGGGTCGCCGTGACGGTCGTCTGCCCGGACGCGGTTCAGACCCCAATGCTCGAGAAGCAGATCGACAGCGAGGCAGCCGCGCTGACTTTCTCAGGCGACGCGGAGGTCCTGACGCCCGACCAGGTCGCGGCAGTCTTAGCCGGTCCAGAAGTCCTCGAACGACGGCCGCTCGAACTCTGGCTCCCCCGGCGGCGCGGCATGCTGGCGAAGTTCAGCGACTTGGCGCCGCGAGTTGGGTTCGCGATCGGGGGCCTGCTCCGCCGTCGCGGCCGCGCGGCCCAAGCGCGGCTCCGCGAGGAGCGCGGCTAGCAAGACCGGCGATAGAGGCTGTTGGTCGAGGCGCGGCCTGACTAGGGTCGAGGCATGGCAGTCCTTGCCGAACTCCTCCTTGAATCGCGCCTCCTTCTGCACTTTTGACCTCACCTGTGATCCTTGCTGGAGGAGAGCTGAGCAGAAGGAGCCGGGGAGGATTCGGGCCTGGCTGTCGAAATCGGGCCGCTATGACCCGTTGTTGCTGGTTGCGCTCTTGACGACTTGGCTGGTGGTCCTCCTGTTCTGAACCATCGGCGCAGCTTGACGGTCCAAGCGGATCCCGTATGATTCCGGCCGCTTCCCGGGGGATTAGCTCAGTTGGGAGAGCGTCTGAATGGCATTCAGAAGGTCAGGGGTTCAAGTCCCCTATCCTCCAAACCACAAGTCGTGAAGAAGAAGGCGCTTACGAGCGCCTTCTTCTCTTTCCGGAAGGCTTCACCGTCACGCTGGGGACCAAAGTTGGGACCCAGACTCCACTCGTAGCCCGAATTGCTGGTGGACGGTCGCGGAGGCTCAAGGCGTAGCTGGAGGGCGGGGTCTACCTTGCATACTCTCCGGGGGGCTAGCTAGTATGCTGGCAGTCGCGCGTGGACCTAAGGAGGAGCTTTGGATCTTGACGTCGGTGGGCTGGATCCCGAC
The DNA here is from genome assembly GCA_016765095.1 of Planctomycetota bacterium. Taxonomy (GTDB): domain Bacteria; phylum Planctomycetota; class J058; order J058; family J058; genus NORP233. The sequence continues at coordinate 5,101 of JAESQQ010000588.1, forward strand.
ATCTCCGGGCTCGCAGGCAGGGTTCAAGGAGCGCCAAAGGACTGGAGGCTCCTAATCCAGCTTCAGCAGCAGTTGGCGTCGGGCGGGCACGCGCCTCGAGCCGCTCAGGTGCTGGATCACCTTGAGCTGACCTTCCAGAATGTCCCAGCGGTCCTCGCGCACGTCGGCACGCGGCGCGCCGATCACCAGGATCCAGAGCAGCGAGCCCGGGGTCGGAAGCTGCTCGAGACGGCGCTTTCGCTACAGCCTTCAAATCGACTCGTCCAGAGCACCCTGTTGGGTGCATGCCTCGACGCTCGAGACTGGGAGCGCGCAGAGGCCCTCCTGGACCCAGGGGCGCCCGAGCTGCGTAAACAGCTCGCAGACGCACTGGATGCGTGCGGGGAGCAAGGGGAAGCAGACCGCCTCCGGCGCCCGCCCCCTGTGGGCTCGCCCGATCCTGCGTCCAAGAAGCTGGGGCCACTCCGCGCGGCTTGGCTCCGTCGAGCGCCGAAGAAGCCCCGGCCGCTCCGTGCGGCTTGGCTCCGTCGAGCGCCGAAGGAGCCCCGGCCGCCCGACAGGGAAGAGGAGCCAGAACAGGAGGAGCGCGCCTCGCCCTTTCGGCTCTTCATTTGGCTCGTAGCGATCTTGGTCGTTGGGGTCGGTCGCAGGCCGAACGCGACGGACACGGGTCTCCCTGCTGAACGGCATTCCGGCGGACGTCCTGGCGGACCTCCCCCCCAAGGTCCCCGCCGACGAGGTGCTCGACTACCTCGAGTCCCAGCTCCGGGTCGAGTCGAGAGTGTCCACGTACGACCTCTACGAGCGCGTCGCGAAGCGGGAGCGCGCCGGCACCCGCCGTGAGGCTTTCCTGAAAGAGCTCGCAGGGAGATAGCGCGCCTTTGCCTCGTACGACGACGGTCACGGTCACGCCGGGAGCGATCAACGCATGGCGTTTCTCCTCGAGGTCCTTGTGAACCGGTTCCTTTCTGGTGGCCTTTCCGTGGCCTTTCTGGTGGCTCTAGGGGTGCTGGCTTTGCCGCAGGTTGAGTTCCTTGCCCTTGCGACCTAGACGCTTCGCCATTGGCACGCCAGGATAGGTCCAGCATGAGTCGTAACCGCTACCAGGACCCCGAGGAGTTCCTCCTCACGCTGATCGAGCAGGCTGACGATCGAATGGGGACCGGGACCGCCGAGATCCTCGGAGCCGTCGCCGGGGCTGCCCTCGCGTTGGTCGTCCCCTTTACGAGCGGATTCGTGCTTCGAGGGCTGATCGGGTCTGCGATCGGGACTTTGGTCGGGAAGAAAGTCGCGGAGCATGACCCCGCCTGGTTCCGCCAACGACTGAACCTGGCGTTGGATCGATTCGAGGAGATCAACCGCCTCACGGGCGACGGTCGCTGCGAGGTCCCGGTGCGTGATGAATACGTTGATGACCTGATCGAGCGCTTCTTCGATCGGGCGGACACGCTCCTCGAGTAGGGCCCTCCTCCTAACTCCTGTTGCAGCAATGCCCTGATTCCTTCGGAGGAGGTGAAGAGGGGTGGCAGAGCGCGCGTCAGGGAGCACGTACCGGAGGGAACCTTCATGTCGCGTCTGCCCCTTGTCCTTGGCCTCGCCCTTTCCACCACCTTTGCCACCTTGGCCGGAGCCCAGCAGCTCCCAGGTGAGGACCCGCTCTGGCCCAAGGAGCTTCGCGAAGAAGGGCGTCAGGCTGGCGAGTTGCGCCGGCTGCGTCAGTTGGCGCGCGAATACGAGGGTCAACTGACCCGCCTCCGGTCCAAGCTGGCCGAGGAGATCAAGGAGGCCGAGTCCCGGCGTCCCACGAGTCGCCCAGCCGAGCAGGCCCGTGACCAGGCGCAGCTCGATACGCTTCGCGGCCAGGTCGAGCGCCTCCAGGGCCAGCTCGAGCGCGCTCGCCCCCAGGTTCTCCCGACCGCGCCTCGCAGGTAAAACCATATGC
>JAESQQ010000054.1 GCA_016765095.1 Planctomycetota bacterium
ACCCCCAAACCCCCAAGCAAGGTACCGGGCACGGGCACGGTTGCAACGGCGGGCCTTCGGCCCGCTTCCGCCTCAGCGGCCGAGCCCTTCTCGCTGGAGAAAGGCGCTCACTCCTCGCGCCACGGCGTGGTACCCCGCGGGGGTGCAATGCATGTCTCCCTTGAAATAGAGCGGCGCCTCGGCGGTGTATTCGCGCCTCATGACGGTCGTCAGATCTTCGAACTGGAGTCCCAGCTCCTGACACGACTCTGTCAGGCTGGCGATCACGTGATTCGACTCTGGGGGGGGGCTCGTCTCCCAGATCGCAGCCCGGGAGGGAATGTAGACGACGACCAGCCGCCCTCCGTGGCCGGAGACGACGCCCTCTAGCCGCTTCAACTCGAGGTGGTGAAGGAGATTTCGCTTCGGCCCTTCCGCGGCGGGTTCGACCGCTAAGGCGGGTTGGCTGGCCTCGGGAGGACGGAGCCCAACCGTCGCCGCTCGCCGAAGCAGGTTGAGCAAGTGCGAGTGCTGGGAGAGATACGTGTAGCCAGGAAGACGCCGCGTGATGCTCCGGAGTGAGGCTTGGTCCTTGGAGCTCTCTTGAAGATCAGCCCGGGTCCGTGGCGCGAGCTCCTCACCCTTGAGGACGAACGCAGGCCTCCGCCGGTCGTCTTGGAAGTCGTTCTCATAGACGGTCAAGACCACCAGGGCAGGCTCGAATCGAATCGGCCACTGCTCGTACCACACGACCTGTTCGCCCGTCCCCGAGCCGTAGATCCCGGCGTTGATCACCTCGAACGTGGTCTGACCCTCGTTGAGGAGCTGCTCGAGTTGGTGCGGGTAGGTCTCCGAATCGCCAGCCCCGACCCCGTAGACGAAGCTGTCGCCGAGGACGAGAACTCGGGTGGTTCCTGCCTTCGGGGCCATCTCGTATTCGCGCTGCCCGCGAAAGCGCTGGCTGTTGGTCGAGACTTGGACATCGAAGTCGCCGGGCGCGAAGTCGCGTCCTCGGAGATCGGGTCTCGGAACGAGAATGCCACCCAAAGGCTCGAGCCCAGGTTGCCCCATCCGCTGGGGCGCGAAAATGGACAGGCCGACTTCAATCAGCACGAGCGCGATCGCCGACGACACCAACAGAACGAAGAGCCGAAACAGGATCCTCCTCGTTCGCCGGCGCGGTGTCGGCTGCTTCACCTCGGCTGTCATAGCTCACCTCGACCACGACGTGGTCAGTGTCCAGATAGAGGGTAACGATCTTCCCTGTCCCGCAGCCAGCTCCCTGCGGGATGCCACACGAGAGCGGGGCGCCCGGGGGCGCCCCGTCATGAGTCTGGTGAGGTTGGCTAGCCTGGCTAGCCTGTGCAGCGCCGCGCGCCGGAATAGATCTGGCCGGTCTTGCCGTCTACGACCGTGGTGGGCGTGCCGCCGCAGGCGGGCTGGTTGGGGCGCACAAGGAGCAGGCTGTGGCCGGCGAGCTGGGCGTCGACGAGGTGGCGCCAGAAGCGGTGACCGAGCGGGCAGCGGCAGCGGTGCATGTGCTTGAGCTCACGTTGGTCCCCTTGGGGATGGGACTCTTCGAACGCTGGGCGAACAACCGCCACAAAGGGGTTACGAGGCAGGCGCCCTCTTTGCGAGAGGGAAGGCCGTGAAGCTCTCCCCCCATATCGTCACCCTCCTCCTCTTCTTGGGCGTCGCCCAAGGCCAAGATCTAGGCAAGCCACAGCCCGTCACGACCCCCCAGCCCCCGCGCCCGACCTTCCTGCAGCGCCTCCGCAACACCGTCTCTGGCTGGGTGGCGCGCTACAGGGGGCCCCAGCACGGCGGGATTCTGGGCAGGTTTCCTGCGGGGAATTGAGCCCTCACGCTCGCCCCCACGCGGCCTGCCGTTGCAACGGCGGCCCTCCTACTTGCGGAGCTGGGGCTCAATGAAGCTCAGCTTCGTCCCAGTCAGGATCAGCACGCCCTCGTCGGTAGCCACAGCCGGGCGCTTGAGGGCTTGTCCGAGCAGGATCGGGGCGGCCTCCTTGCGGCGCTTTCCGCTTAGGGAGAAGCGGGCGATTCGTCCCGTCTTGTCGACGCAGAGCAAATCTCCTCCCACCAGGACCGGGCCCCCAGAGGCAGCCGGCAGGACTGGCTTGGCCGCCATGACCTCGAGCCCGTCGCTGCGGAAGCTGGCCAGTTGACCATTGCGCGCGAGGCAGTAAATCGACCCTTTGTGCTCTGCGATTCCGACCAAGGGCCCCATCGCGGGAGCAATCGGGGTCGTAACCCCGGTCTGGCGAGCGATCACGCGCAGCTCTCCCCCCGCGACCTGCGCGACGAGCGCCTCCACGGTTGGGATCGGGACGAGCGGCGCGATCGAGACAACCGGGCGCTCCCAACGACTTGCAGCTGGGATCTTTGCCCACGCCTGGCGACGGTCTCCGGGCTGCGTCAGAGAGAACCCAATCACACGGTCCACGAGCGGCAGGAATCCCCAGCCCGCGAGACACACCGGACGATACGCGCCTCCCGCTGGGAGATCGTGAATCTCGAGCAAGACTGCCCCGGTCCCGATCTCGAGAACCCAAAGCCCCTTCCCACCCGCGACCAGGGCCACGTCTTGGCCAAGCGCCTTGCCAAAGCTCGGGGCCTCGAGCACCCCCTCGCCCTTCAGCTCGCGCTCCCACTCCACGTGCCCTGCGGCGAGAGTCAAGCGGAACGCGTTTCGGCCTCGGACGACGATCGCGCTCTCACCGGCTACGCCCACCCCCGTCACGTCTCCCGAGCCGGGGAGGGAGACTCGCCAGCGCTCGCTTCCGTCGCTCAAGTCGAGCAAGACCAGCGATCCTGTGGTCTCCGCCATCAGCGGACCGTGCACGGTCGCGACGGGATCTAGGACGCTGGCCGCAACGGTCTGACTCCACGTCGCGCCGGGTCTGAGCGTGAGGCTCTCCTTCGCTCCCGCTGTCCCCGAGATCGCGACGCTCTCTGTGCGGTACCCAGCCCGACGAATCCGTACGGTCAAGGGCTTTCCGAACGTGGTTCCGATCACGTAGGGCGTCTTCCCGAGGACCTTTCCACCCAAGAGCACATTCGCGCCGAGGGGAGTCGATTCGATCCGAGTGTAGACCTTGAGGCGTCCCGCCTCGCGAGCGAGGTCGGGGTCATCGATCTTGGGCCACTTGGCCTTGATCTCGACCGCCTGCTGCGAAGCCCCCTCGAAGTCACGGTCGCTGACTAAGGCCAGGAAGTTTGCGAGGGCCGCGCTGAGCTTCTGGCGCGTCTCTGCAAGGACCCGCGCCGCTTCGGTAGCTTCGGCCTCTGCGAGCTGGCGACGGTTCAGCTCGTCGACCCGCTTGCGTGTCTCCTGCTCGAGCTCAGAGGCCTTGCCCTCAACCTCGTCGAGGAGAGCCTCGGCTCGCCCGCTGACCGTCGTCAAGGGCCGAACGCCCGTCAACAAGAGACCGACTTTCCGGAGCGCGCTCGCCTCGGGATCGGAGCCCGCGTCGGCCAATACGCGCTCAGCCTCGTTTAGGAGAGCTCGCGACCTCCACTCGGAGTAGCCCTGCCAAAGGAGGAGCGCGACCAAGACCGTGGCCCCGATCGCGATCAAACGCAGCCGGCGCTCTCGGCGGACCCGCAGGCGAGCCTCCTGGGCTGCGTGCAGCTCCTGAGCCCCGCGGAGGTCGTCCCGCTCCGGCGCGAGTTCGAGCATCGCCGAGATCAGGGGACCGCGACGGGGGTGGTCCTGGGGCATCTTCCCGAGCGCTTCCTCAAGAACCGTGAGCGCCTCTTCGTTGCGCTCGATCCGCTTGAGGATCAGACCCCGCAGTTCGATGACGCCGGGGTCCTCGGGAGCCAGCTCTTGGAGGTTCTGAGAGATTCGCTGGGCCACGCCCAGGCTCGACTCGATCGGAAGGAGGTCCCGGAGCTTGAGCGCGACCTCGACGGCTCGCTCGCGCTTGTTGGCGCGAAGGAGCGCGTAGAACAAGCGGTCAATGACCTCGACCTTCGGGTAGAGCTGGAGCGCCGACTCATAGAGTGTGATCGCGCGTTCGGTGTCGTCGTCAGAGAGGCAGCGAGCGGCGAACCGGCAGGCCTCGTCGAAGGCGAGGCGCGGGCGCTGCTGGTCCTGGAGGAAGCGGAGATAGCGCTCGACCAAGCCGAGGTCGAGCCCTTCCTTCTGCCCCAGGATCGCGCGAATGTACTTCGCAGCGCCCGAGACGTCCCCGCTCCCCAATGCGTCCTTGGCGGACGCAAGAAGCGGCTTGAAGTCTAGAGGGCGAATCAGGTTGTTGGCTTGAAGCGAGTGGAGGAAGAGGAAGGTCTGGAGCCGCGTCGCGACGCCACCCTCAAGGGCGCTCGCGATCACCTCCCGGAGTGAGCGGGTCCCGTCGAGGAGGTCGTAGATATCGCGGCGAGTCTGGGCCGGGAGAGTCACCCCCTTGAACTCGTAGGCCTCGATATCCGTCACCTGTGACTGGAGCCGGTTGCGAAACATCGTGTCAAAGTTCCCGAGGTCTCGAATCATCCCCTGCCACTCGTCGACGCGGCGCATGGCCTCCATCATGAGGCTTGAGGTCTGGAGCGTGATCCGCTCGAGGAGGTCGTCGGGGCCGAACAGGGCCTCAGGCGTGAGCCCGAAGATGAACTCGAACCGCCCGCGGTCGAGGAGGAACAAGTCCAAGAAGTCCTCCTCGAACTTGTCGCGCACGGACTGCTCGATCTCGTCCTCCGTCACGAAATCAAGCCCGATCAGGGTCTCTCCGAGTCGCTTGATCCTTCCTGTTGCGCGCTGCTCCGAGAGGGCTTCGTCGAGCTGTTCCTCGGTGATGTGCCCGGCTGCTATGAGCAGGTCCCCCAGGCGCACGGGGTCCTTCTTCACCTGACGGACGAGGACGATTTCGCCCTCGGAGATGAAGAAGAACTGAGAGCTGGCCTCGGTCTCGATCCGAAGCGTCCCGCGATATCGATTCAGAGAAAGGGTCTGGATAATGGGACCCAGACCCGTCTCTTCGATTTGTCCCTGGAGGCTCACGGAGAGAATCCTATCGGATCAGTTGCCCGGTTGAGGCGGACCGGAGCCCGCCCCCGAGTGTCCGCTCAAGAGTCCGCTCAATCGTCGTCGTCGCCCGGGCGCTTGTAGAGGATTCGGCTGCTCTCGCCGTCGATCTCGACCACGATCTGGCTCAAGGAGTCCTTGAGCTGCATCAACTGGCCGATGACCTTCGCCCAGTCCTGGACCGGCTCGGGCCCGTCTGTCTCGAAGGGCGCGATCGGGAGCGGGGGAGGCGGCGGAGGAGCCGGAGGAGGCGGGGGCTGAGGAGGAGGCGGAGGAG
>JAESQQ010000589.1 GCA_016765095.1 Planctomycetota bacterium
GAGACAGCCACCCCCCGACCTACTCTGGGCGCAGCCCCATAAACACAGCCAGCGCTCCCGACCTCCGAAGGCAGCCCTCGACACCGATCCGTCCAGTTCGAGCACGAGGACGAGCACGGCACGAGCGCGACCACGAGCGGCACGAGCACGGCACGAGCACGAGCGGCACGAGCACGGCGCGGCACGCGCTCCGCTACCGCGCTGGGCGGCCGCTCTCCAGGAGCCCCAAGCTCCTCAAATGCAGCAGCAAGACCGAGACGTCGGCCGGGCTGACACCGGAGATTCGACCGGCTTGGGCGACGCTGCGAGGGCGAACGTCGCTCAGCTTCTCGCGGGCCTCCAGTCGCAGGGTCTCGAGGCCGCGGTAGTCGAGGTCGGGCGGAAGCGCCACGTCGCCCAGCTCCCGGTGGCGCTCGATCTGAGCGACTTGCCGCTCTATGTAGGGCGCGTATTGCCACTCGACGTCTAGGAGCTGGCAGACCTCGTCGGAGAGGGCCACGACGGCCGGCAGGTCGGCCCCCAGTTCGCGCAGGCACGTGCCCTGGCGACGGAGCGCCTTGTCCAGGCTGGAGTTGCTGGTCAGGATCGCGCGACCGCGGGCGAGGGCGTCGCGCTTGTGTTCGAAAACCTCCCAACGCGCGTCGTCCACGAGGCCGAGCTCGCGACCGAGCGGAGTCAGCCGCTGATCTGCGTTCTCATGCCGGAGGAGGAGGCGATGCTCGGCGCGAGAGCTGAACATGCGATAGGGCTCCTGGGTGCCTTGGGTCACGAGGTCGTCGCAGAGCACGCCCAGGTAGGCCTGGTCCCGTCCGATCACGACGCTCGGCTCGCCTCGCGCTCGCCGAGCGGCGTTGACTCCGGCCACGATCCCCTGAGCAGCGGCCTCCTCGTATCCCGTCGTGCCGTTGATCTGGCCAGCTAGGAACAGCCCTGGAATCGCCTCGAGTTCGAGCCATGGGGCGAGCTGGGTCGGGGGGAAAAAGTCGTATTCCACCGCGTAGCCGTAGCGGAGGATCTCGGCCCGCTCGAGGCCTGGGATCGAGCGCACGATCGCGTCTTGGACGTCGGCCGGCATGGACGTCGAGATCCCGTTCAGATAGACCTCGAGCGTATCTAGGCCCTCGGGCTCTACGTAGACCTTGTGGCGCTCGCGGGTCGGGAACTTGACGATTTTGTCCTCGATCGACGGGCAGTAGCGGGGACCGATCCCGCCGATCACGCCCGAGTAGAGCGGCGAGCGGCTCAGGTTCTCCCGGATCAGCGCGTGGGTCTCGGGCGAGGTGTGCGTGATCCAGCAGTCGATCTGGGGGAGGGTCGGGCCGCTCGAGAGGTAGCTGAACATGACCGGATCGGGGTCGCCTGGCTGAACCTCCATCCGCGAGACGTCGATGCTTCGACCGTTGACGCGGGGCGGCGTCCCGGTCTTCATGCGTCCGGTCCGAACGCCAGCCCCCACGAGAGCCGCGAACAGAGCTGAGGGAGGCTCACCCATTCGACCCCCTTCCTGCTGGCTCGTGCCGAGGTGCAACACGCCCTTGAGGAAGGTCCCGTTGGTCAACACGACGGTCCGCGCGCGGTAGACCCGCCCTCCCGCGACGCGGACCCCGACGGCTGCGCCCGGTCCGAGGTCGCTGCTCCCGAGCTCGACGTCCTCGACGAGCTCTTGGCGCAGAGTGAGGTTCTCTTGCTCTTCGCAGGCCCGCTTGATCCACGCGGCATAGCGCGTCTTGTCGGCTTGAGCCCGGGGCGCCTGGACCGCGGGGCCCTTGCTCGTGTTGAGGAGCCGAAAGTGGATCCCGACTGCGTCGATCGCACGTCCCATGACGCCGCCCAGGGCGTCGACTTCGCGCGCGATCTGACCCTTGGCGAGCCCCCCGATCGCCGGGTTGCAGGACATCTTCCCAACCGTGTCGAGGTTGGCCGTCAGGAGCGCCGTGCGGCGCCCCATGCGGGCCGCCGCGAGCGCAGCCTCGACGCCAGCGTGCCCCGCCCCCACCACCACGACCTCAAACGATTCACTCACGAAGGGATTGTAGGGGCCCCGGCTCGAATGCCACCCGAGAGCGTCGAACCGAGCGCTTCCTCTGGCCCGGCTCCCAGCTAAAGTGCGGGCATGATGGCTTCCTGGAGGATCACCTGGCGGGCGCTGGCGGCCGTGGCGCGCAAAGACGCGGGGCAAAACCGCCTCCTGAGCGTGTTCCTCTATCCGTGGGTCTTGGGCACGATCGGCCTCTTGGTCGGGATCTCCTGGGTCCCTGACTGGCTCTGGGACCTGGTCGGAGTCGCCCGACTTCGACCGAGCTCCCCCGAGGTGATCCTCAGAGCCTGGTTCCTGATCGGCCTCGCGCCCGCGGTGTGGCTCGGAGTTCGCGCCAACGTCTTGGCGGAGTCCCGACAGGGGGGTTGGAGAGTCCTCACTCGGCTGCCGGTCCGCACGAGCATGCTGCTGCTGGGAAAGGCCCTCCCCGGGCTCGTGCTCGTGACCGTCCTAGCGGGAGTCGGCCTCCTCCTGGCCGTGACCGCCTCGGCGTTCGGAGAGATAACCGGGGACCAAGCCTTGGGAGCCGCTGCGGGCCTGACGAGCGCGGTCTCGAGCCTCTATACGCTCTGCTTCCTCTCGGCGCTCCTGGGCCGCCAGAGGCTCTTGCTCTGGAGCGCACTCGGGGCGGGGTTCGTCGCTACGGGAGGTGCCCTCCACCTCCTGCCAGGCGCGGAGCTCTATCGCTACCCCCTGGGCCCAGAGCTCCTGGTCCCAGCCGCCAAGTCGACCCTCGGAGCGCTGGTCGCCTTGGTCGTGATCGTGGTCACGGCGAGCGCTCGCGGCGGCCGCTTGCTGAGCTCGGGGCTTGGTCCCCTGCGGACCGTCGACTTGACTCGCGCGGCGCTCGTGGCTGGAGTCGTCCTGATCCCCTGGGCCCTCGACCGCCCCGCGACCCCGCCCGTTCGCTTGGCGGGAGTCGTGGTTCGCGCACCGGCTCCCCTCGAACTGGAGATCGAACGCCTCGAAGGGCCCGCCTCCGAACAGCTCCTCGCCGCCCTCAGCGCGGACTTGACTTGGCTTCGAGACCTCGGCCTCAACCCCGTTCCCTTGGCCGTGGCCAACGCGCCCCGTCACTCTGTGGGGACCTTCACTCGCCGACGACCGCACGGGGCGCGCGGCGTGATCCTCGACGCGGCCTTCAGCGCGCCTGACTTCGTCGAGCCTGAGTTCCGAACCTATGCCTTGACCGCGATCCTCGAGCTCCAGCCAGGCTGGGAGCTGGGGATTGGGCGCCTGCTCGCGCTCGGCCTCCCTCGCTTCCGCGCTCAGCCAGAGCGCCCGCACGAGGACCTCCGCGCGGCCTGGGCGCTGTCTCGGATCGAAGGGAGCTGCGAGGACTGGCTCGAGCGCTGGGAAGACCTCGAGCGCGCGGTCGGGACGGGTCCGGCCACAGCGCTCGCAGGCTTCCTCCTCGAGAGCTTCGAGGCTCGGCATCCCGGTGGAGTGGAGACCTGGGTTCGCGCCGCAGCCGCCCACCCAGGGGGTAGCTCGCCGCCCGCCGAGTTGATCGACCAAGCAGCTCTCGAGGCGCTCACCAAGGCCCAGAGCGCGTCGCTGCTCAGCCTCCCGAACCTGAGCCAGATCGCGGTCGAGCCCACCGCCGGCGGGCTCCGCTATCGAGCCCGTCTCGTGGCCCCGGCCCCCGGCAGGGGAGTCGCCCCCCTCTCGAGCGCTCGGCTCGTGGTCTGGGTGGCCCTGACCCGGAGCCATCAAAGAACCCGGGGCGAAGCCTTCCTCGGAGCGCCCGGCTTCAGCGCGCGGGGGGCTCCCAGCGACTGGGCCTCGCTCAAGCTCCCGGCGGGAGCGGTCCGCTGGCAGCTCGGCCTCAGCCTGCCAGCCCCCGGCGGCGACCTCGTGTTCGCGGCTGGAGAGGACAGGCCCCAGTGACGCGCAGGGTCGAACAACTCCTCAGTCCACGAACCGCCGCGCTCGCCCTGACCCTCGGCTGGGGGCTCCTCGGCCTCGCCTTCGCGGCCCGCATGCTCGCCGGATTCGGTCTCCAGCTCCCGGCCGTCGCTCACCCCGGCGAGTGGCTCCGACACCCCGCCTTGGCCTGGCTCGTCACGGCTGGCGACGTGAGCGTCGCGCTCCTGCTGGCGAGATCCCTGCTCCCGACGCTCGGAGCGGAGCGAGCTCTGGCGCGGCTGCCGAGCCAGCCCTGGGGAACCCGACTTCGCCCCTATCGATCCCTCGCGCTCGGGCTGGCGGGTCTCCTCGCGGCCCGGACCCTGACGACCCTCGTTGCAGGCCAACCCGGAACGGCAGGACAGATCCTCGCGAGTCTCCCCTCACAGGCCTTGATCCTCGCGCTGAGCGGCGCGCTGGCGTGCGCCGCCGCTCGCAGCGGCGCTTTGGGAGGGCTGTTGCTCCTAGCGGCCCTCGCCCTGAGCGTAGTGCTCCCGACGGCCTGGCAGCTCCCGCTCCTCGAGGGCAGCACGCCGGCCTTGGCCTGGACTCTGCTCGCGATCTCCACCGGACCGCTGGGCGCACGCGTCGGGCCGCGGCTAGAGGAGGCGCTCGCCTCCTGCCGCGGGCTCTGGGTCTCGATCCTCGTTCGCTGGACCTCGCGAGGGGCCCTGGGTCTCTCTGCTGCTGCGCTCGTGCTCGGCGTCGCTCAGCTCGAGGCGGGCCGGGCCTCAGACGAGGTCTGGGTCGAGCTCACGACTCGGACCGGGACCCTGCGCTTTCGCTCGACCCAGGCCGAAGCCGCCCTGAGCCTCGCCCGCGAAGGACCCGCCCTCCAGGCCGCGCTCCGAGAGGCGATTCCAGGCGACTCCCTCGGCGCGGACCCACCCCTGATCCTGACCCTCGACGAGCGCACCCTCCGCGAGGGGCGAGAGGGCCTCGCGCGCCGCCTGGCGACGGCTCGTGTCGAGCACGTCCTTGGCAGGGCAGCTCAATCGCGGCCTCTGAGCACGTTCGCGCAGGGAGCCGCCGTGCACTTGGGACACCGTGTGAGCGGAGCCGACCCGTTCTGGTATCGCTACCAACTCGGCGTCTACTGGGCCCGCGGAGGGCTCAGCCCGGACTGCCTCTGGGATCGTCGGATCCTGGCAGAGGCTGGCCAAGAGGCGGTCGGTCCCGCCCTCGGGGAGGCCGCCTGCGCCGCAATCACCTCTCGCCTCGGGCCGAGCGGAGTCGCCGACGTGCTCGCGAGTTGGAGAGGCGAGACCGACGCCCGCCCGACCTCGGCCACGATCGCCAGCTCCCGCCAAGCCTGGTCGCGCGTCCTAAAGCCCTTCGGCCTCACGCCGGAGCAGCTCTGGGAGTCGATCGTCTCGATCGTGCTCCTCTCCCGCGAGGATCCGAGGGCCAGCTTCCCGCTCCCGCGCGTGAGGGCCTCGGTCGCGGCCGAGGACGACCCGATCGGCTGGATGGTCTACGCCGAGCCCGACTTCGAGCTTCCCCGCGGCTGGCAAATCGAATGCCGCGCCCGCTGGGAGACCGGCGGTCGGGTGCAGACCCTTCGCCCCACAGGCTGGGCCGGCGGCGCCCAGACTTTCTTCGTCCGCACGCGCGAGCTTCTCCGCCCTCCCCAGGTTCAAGTCGGCGTCGTCAATCCCTCGCTCCCGGGCCAGCCCACGACCGGCGCCGTGTGGGAGGACTGGGCCGAGTGGAAGCTTCAGGACGACGACTAAACAAGTTCAGTCCCAGACCTCTTGGCCTGTGAAGTAGATCTCTGGCGAGGGATCGCAGCCTCCGCTAGCGCAGCAGCTCGCCGTGGCGGGCGCGCTTTATGAACTGGCCGCCGCCCTCGGTCACGAGCTTGCCTTGGTCGCAGATCACGCGGCCCCGCGAGATCACGATCTCGCTCCAGCCCTGGAGTTCGAAGCCCTCGTAGGTGCTGTAGTCGACGTTCATGTGGTGGGTGAACGCGTTGTGAACGCTGACCGTCTCCTTGCGCTCGGGGTCGAACACGACGAGGTCCGCGTCGCTCCCGATCGCGATCGTGCCCTTCTTGGGGAACAGACCGAAGGTCTTGGCGGCGGCGGTCGAGGTCAGCTCTACGAACCGATTCAGGCTCAAGCGTCCCTCGACGACGCCGTAGTGGTACATCAGGCTCATTCGGTTCTCGACGCCCGGAGCCCCGTTGGGGATCTTGCGGAAGTCGTCCTTGCCGAGGTCCTTTTGGCCCTTCATGCAGAACGGGCAGTGATCCGTCGCGATGTTGGCGAGGTGCCCAAACTCGAGCCCCTTCCAGAGGACGTCCTGGTTCCACTTCTCGCGCAGGGCCGGCGTCATGACGTATTTCGCGCCCTCAAAGCCCTCCTGGAAGTAGGCCGTCTGATCGAGGACGAGGTATTGGGGGCAGGTCTCGGCCATCACGTCGACCCCGCGGGCTCGAGCGCGCTTGACCTCGTCCAAGGCGTCCGAGCAGGACAAGTGGACGATATAGAGCGGGACGTTGGCGACCTCGGCGATCGCGATCGCGCGGTGGACCCCCTCGGCCTCCATTCGAGTGGGGCGCGTCAGGGCGTGGTATTTGGGCCCCATTTTCCCGTCGGCGATCGCCTCGCGCACGATCTCGTCGATCACGATCCCGTTCTCAGCGTGCATGCAGATCCGAGTCCCGTTGTCGCCGGCTTGGCGGAACGCGCGGTAGAGCGTCCCGTCGTCGACGTAGAGCACACCGGGGTAGGCCATGAAGAGCTTGTAGGAGGTCACGCCCTCCTCGGCGAGCTTCTCCAGCTCGGGGAGTCGCTCGACGGGCATGTCGGTCACGATCATGTGGAACGAGTAGTCGATCGTGGCCACGCCGTCGGCCTTCTTGTGCCAGGTGTCGAGGCCCTTGATCGTCGACTCGCCTTTGTTCTGGACCGCGAAATCGATACAGGTCGTGGTCCCGCCGTGCGCTGCGGCAATGGTCCCGGTCCTGAAGTCGTCGTTGCTCGAGGTCCCGCCAAAGGGGAGATCGAAGTGGGTGTGGGAGTCGATTCCCCCGGGGAACACCATCTTCCCGGTCGCGTCGATCGTCCGATCGGCCTCAACTGTGAGGTTCTTTCCGATCTGAACGATCGTCTCGCCGTCGACGTAAATGTCGGCGAAGTAGTCGTCGGTGGCCGTCACGACGCGGCCGTTCTTGATCAGCAAACTCATCTGGAGTCCTCCATTTTTGCAGGACCCCAGCCTAGCTCCGAAGGCCCTCCCGCGCCTCTCGTGCACACCGCCCTTGAGGTGACTCAGCCCATGTGTTGAATTCGTGCCCCCCAGGAGGCGGAATGACCGATTCCAACGAGCCAGCCGCGCCGGACGAGACCCCAGAGACGCCCCCCGAGGGCGAGC
>JAESQQ010000590.1 GCA_016765095.1 Planctomycetota bacterium
CCGAGCCCTCAGCCACCAGGGAGCAGGGGCCCTCATGTCCTCGGCCAGTCAGCGCTGGCTGGGTGATCCACCGGGATTCGGGTCTCGGACCGATCTTGAAAAACGCCGTTTCTCGGCCGGACCCCTAGGAGCCGTCGGCGCTCAGGCCGGCGCGACGGAGAAGTCCTGGGGGAGGCGGAGCGCGAGCTCGGAGCTCTCCGGGGAGCGCGCGGCCGCGGTGAAGCTGATCCGCTCGTCCCCGCAGGCGACTTGGCCGCAGACCAGGATCTCTGCGCTCCCGAGGCCCTGGAGCACGATCGCGTAGCCCTGGATCCGGCCCTGGTCGATCGGGATCACGCGGGACTCGGCGCGGGCCGGCTTGGGGAGGCAAGCCAGGTGGCGGGCGATCTCGCCTTCGCGGCGGAAGGTCCCTGCGCGACGACGAACCGTGAGATGGACCGTGAAGCCTTCGTCCCAGAACACGTCGTGTCCGTCGCCTGCGTCGTAGCCGACTCGGAGCCAGCCGGGGAGCTGGACTTTCCAGGCCGCTCCGACGCGGCGTCGGATATAGCCCTCGCGGTAGCCGCCTTGAAAGGGGGTCGTGGCCAGGGGTGGGTCGGCGGCTGTTTTTGGGAGCGAAGTCCCCAAGAGCGTCGCGAGGCGCTTGAACTCTGCGCGGGGGACGGGCACCGAGGCGTCGAGCGCGAGCGCGGTCTCGAAGGCGCGAAACGCGCGCTGCCGGACTTCGACTTGACCCGGGGAGTCGCCGGCTTCGCCGCTTAAGGGGCGCCAGATCACCTCGCAGGTGCAAAGCACGCGACCGAACTGGACCCAGTCGAAGGCGTCTGGTTCGCGGCACCACCAGAGGAAGGCTTCGCGGGCGGCGCGGCTGGGTGGAGTCCCCGGCGGGGCCAGGATCGCTCGGCGGAGCTCGGCTCTGAGCCCATAGACCCAGGCCGCGTCGCGAAACCCGGTCGGGGTCGCGACCATGCCCTGGGGGACCCGAGCTGGCGCTTGGGCGGGGTCGAGGCCGACGAGCAACCCGAGGGGGGCGCTCCAGAGGTCGGGCTCCCAGAGCGAGTAGGCCTCACGAAGGAAGCAGCGCTCGAGGTCGTGGCGGTCGCGGGTCTCGAAGTAATCGGTGGTGTCGACGACGGTCTGCCAGCCGCCGTGAACAATGCCCAGCTCGTCGATGAGTTCGACGGCGCGCTGGTGGTAGCCAGGGCCCCAGGGGCTGGAGCGGGCTTGGCCGAGGAGGAGTCCTTCTTGGAGGTCGAGCTGGATCGGGTCTGCGATCTCAGCGACCTCGATCCAAGCCTGTCCACCGCCTGCGCTCGCCTCGGCGGAGACGAGCCGCCCCGAGGTGAGTTGCGCTCGTTCGAGCACCTCCTCCCAGCCGTAGGACACCTCGGCTCTTGCTACGACGCTGAGCACTGGCCAACACCCCTTCTTCCCTTGCCTACCCTGGTCTAGCCGCTTGGACCGACCTGCGCCAGCGAATCGAGGGGGGGGTGGCGCTTCGGTTGCTGGCACAGTGGGGATTGCGGGGTAGGATTCGCTCCCCAGAGCCCAGGAGGCCGGAAACAATGCGGAATCGCTTCAGCTGGTGCGGCCTCGTGACCCTCCTCCTCTTGCTTGGTTGCGCGAGCGAGCCTGGCGCGGCCCAAGACCGCGGCAAAGGCGCCAAGGAGGAGAAGGCTCCCAAGGGCGAGAAGGCCCCGGCCAAGAAGAAGAAGGCCAAGGGGAAGCCCAAGTCCAAGAAGAAGAAGATGGACCCCAGGGTCTATCGCGCCACGGTCCACGACCGGTTCCTCAAGAAGGGCCAGAAGCCCTTCAAGGCGAGCAAGATTCGCCTCTTCGAGCCTGAGGTCTCTCTCTTTGGCGGGAGCGCTGGCAAGGAGAGCAAGACTCTCCTCCTCCTGCGGGGGGCTGCCACGATCGAAGTTCCCTTCGCGCGGCTCAAGAAGATCCACGTCGGCGCGGTGAAGGAAGACCGCCTCGCGATCAAGGTTGAGATCGAGGCGAAGGATCCTGAGGATCGGATCCTGGAGGGCACCGTCAAGGCGAGCCTTGAGCTCCGCTGCCTGTTCGCTAAGGACTTCAAGACCACGATCAAGCTTCGCGAGGTCAAGACGCTGACCCTTGAGCTCGATCCGGAGGCTCCTGAGAACAAGAAGCTCAAGGGAGGCGGGAAGTAACGACCCTCCCGCCAGGTTCGCCTCCCAGGGGCGTCAAGAGACTTTTTCCGCGCGCTTCTCGAGTCACGGGGCTAGGTTTCTAGAGTGGACCCTGACCTCTGTTGGTTGGCGGTTGGTCTCTCGGCCGTCGCCATAGGCTTCCTTTCGCTTGGATTGGGCGCGCTCCGCGCCTACTCCCTCGCGCGCTTTGAGGAGCTCGATCTCCCTCCTGAGCGCCTGAAGCGCGTCAAGGAGTTGCTTGATCGCGAAGAGGAGTTGATCCTCGCGACGACGATCGTGCGCGGTCTGTTCATGATTGGTGGGGTGGTGGCCCTCAGCGCGGCGCTCGTGGCCCAGACCATGGCGCTTGGGCGCCCCGGACCGGGCCTCGCGATCACTCCCTGGCGCTGGCTCCTGACCGGCGGCGAGGCGCTCTTGATCGGGAGCGTCGTGTTCTTGGCTTTGGGGCGCATTGTTCCTCAGGCGCTGGGCGAAGGCCGGGCCGAGACGATCTTCCTCCGGCTCGGTCCGATCTTGGATTGGATCGCGTTCTTCTCGCGTCCGCTGACCTGGCTCCTTGGCGGGGTCACGATCGTGGCGCTGCGTGTGTTCGACGTCCGCGAGCCAGACGACAAAGAAGAGGCCCGGGACGAGATCCTCTCCGCGGCGCTGGCGGGTGAGAACGAGGGCGTGATCGATCAGGCGACCAAGGACGTGATCGAGAACCTGATGGAGTTTCGCGAGGCCGACGTCTCGGAGGTCATGACTCCCCGGATCGATATCGTGGCAGTCGAGGCCACCATGAGCCTCGAGGAAATGCTCGACGTGGCCCTCGAGCACGAGCGCTCGCGGCTCCCTGTGATGGAGGGCAGCCTCGACAAGATCGTGGGTGTCCTGCTGGTCAAGGACCTCCTCCGGGCGCTGCGCGAGCCGGACCTCTCGCCCCAGGAGTTGTTCCGCAAGCCCTTCTTCGTGCCCGAGACCAAGCAGATCTCAGAGCTCCTCAAGGAGCTGCGTCAGCGCAAGGTCCACATGGCGATCGTGGCGGACGAGTACGGCGGGACCGCGGGCCTGACCACGATCGAGGACTTGATCGAGGAGATCATTGGCGAGATCGACGACGAGCACGACAAAGTGCTCGTCCCGGCGGTGCGCCGCCTGAGCGACGGGCTCGTCGACGCCGACGCCAAGCTGCACATTGACGAGTTCAACGAGACCTTTGGGACTCGGCTCCCCGAGGACGTCGACGTCGAGACCCTAGGGGGGTTCATTGCGCTCCGCCTCGGTCGGATCCCGGCCCAGGGCGATCGGGTCGAGCACGAGGGGACGAGCTTTGAAGTCACCGCGGCCGACGAGCGCCGCGTGACGCGGGTCCTCGTCAAGCTCGCCAAGAAGGCCGGTTAGTCCAGCGCCGACGCGCGGCTAGACGTGTTTCTTGCGCACGGACCAAATGAACCCGTCGTACCAGAAGTGCATGATCGTCACGACCATGGCGAGGCAGAAGAGCGCGTTGTTGGTGGTGAGGTGGATCACCGTGACCAGCGTCCCGTAGCCCAGCGGTAGGGCCACAAAGAACGTCAGCGCGATCGCGGTCGCGAGGTAGGGGCGCCCTTCGACGCGCAGGATCCGCTTGACGTTTCCGCCTTCGACCCACCACACGATCGCGAAATACTGCCAGGCGTGGAACAGGTTCATAATGAAGAAGGCTTGCCCGAAGCTGTTGAAGCCCCAGGTGTAGATCGAGGTCACTCCCGTCACAATCAGGAGGAACACCTTGGGGTAGCTGACCCGGTGTCCTTGCTGGGCAAAGCGCCAGTAGGAGTAGACGTAGTAGATCAGGAAAGGGATCGCGACCGCGAGCAGCCCATAGGTCAGCGTGCTCTCGAGGGTCTCGACTTTGGCGGGGATCGCGGCGAAGAAGGGTCCCAGGCGTTCGAACTTGCTCAGCCGAATGTGATTGAGCAGGGTCGCGCCGCCCAGGATCGGTCCCGCGTAGAGGAGGATATTGAGCCACTTGTCGAGGGAGCGACCGACTTCCACGTCGTTACCGGCCTTGCGTTCGTAGAGGCGGGCCAGTCCGAAGGTCTGCATGCTCGAGTGGTAGAGGTCCCACCAGATCGCGACCACGCTCACGAACATGCTCAGCCAGAGCGAGTTGTAGAGCGCGAGGCCGAGCACGAGCGGGACAAGGGTGAAGCGCCAGGGGTGGCGGCGGAACACCTTGCCGTTCCCGTGGCTGCGGACAAAGACCAACACCAGGTGGGCCGCAGTCAGGATCAGAATGAAGATCATGTGCGGCAGCAGCGGCCGCCCGTCGACGTAGATCTTGGTCTTGACGAAGGGCGCGTGGCTGATCGCGATCCCGATCACGAGCGCGATCAGGGGCATGTAGAGGAAGTTCAGGCAGTCGAAGAGCGGGCTGACGAGGTAGCCCGAGGACGGCTTGCTGGGGGCGGTCTCCGCGGGCGCGTCCGCTTCAGGGGCGGGGCTTTGGGCCTTCGGGTCGCCGGAGTTGGGAATGGGGAGGGGCGCTTCCACGCGCGAGTTTGGCATAGCCGATTGCCCTTGCGCACCCGTCCGAGGCTCTGCGGAACGTGGGGTCTAGCTCCGCCTCCACATCATTCGCATACACGCGGTTTGGCTTGGCTCGCGCTGGTGGGGTCTCGCGATCGCTGGGGGCTTCGCCCGCGCGTCTCACTTGCTTGTCTAAGTCCGTCGTGGGCAAACGTTCTGCATTAGCTGGGACGCGTTGGGCTAGGATCGCGCTTGACACCGTAGCGGCCGGAATGGACGAACCTGCGAATCATCAGATTCCCCTACGGCGAGGGAGGCCTCGGATCAATGAGTCATGCCACGACGAAACCACTGGCTGCTGCGTTCCTCCTGTTCCTCCAGGTGCTTGCAGGATGCACGGCCGTGGACGGCGGAGACCATCTACCAGGAGAGTCTAAGCAAGAGGAAAAGGAGAGGTCTGAGGCCGTTCCGGTTCCTCAAGCTCTCCCGGTTCGGAACATATTCAAGGCCATGGAGACTCACGACGCAGTCCTCTTCAGCACCGTCTTTTCGGGGCGAATTGCGAAAGAGAAGGAAGAGAGGGGCTGGGAAGCGGAGCTCGCCGGCTATGTCGCCCTACTCAGGTCGGACCACGCCCGCCATGCTGAATACTCGTATTCGTATGAAGGCAGCCGCGAGAAGGGCTGTGTTCTAGTCAAGGACGGCCAAAGCTTGATATGGCGAGCCCGGGTTGTCCTGGAGGCACAAATCTGGAAGTTAGACGAGAACTGACTGAGCCGGGAAGGCGGCCACCGGAATTGACTCCCGGGAGGCGACGGCGGAGCTGGAGATCTCGGCTGCTCTGGTGGGTGTTCGCAATCGTAGTCGCAGCGTTTGCGATATCGGTTGGCGTTGCGCTTCTTCCCGCTCGACTGACGCCCGCGTGGTTGCTGATTACTAAGGCGCGAGCTGGCCAACCCGAAGCGGCCTACGAGCTGGCGGTTCGGTTGACCGCAGGAATCGGTGGTTCCGCGCCCGATCCAGAGCGAGGCCGGGTGTTCCTCAAGCAATCAGCAGACAAGGGGTTTGAACCGGCGATGACTTGGCTGGGGAAAGAGTGCTTCGAGGAGGCCACGAAGCTGGGCAGGGAGCTGCGGAGCTTCCAGCCGCGCCATGAGGAAGTAAGGCACCTTGAGCGAATCTGGAGCCTGCTTGACCAAGCCGCCCGCTACGGGCACTCAGGGGCTGCAATGGATATCTCCTACCGCTACCAGGGTGCGAGTCGACTGAAATGGATGCGTATCTCCGCTGCGAAAGGCAACTCTTGGGCTCTCTGCGAACTCGGGGCGGCTCATGAGACTGGGAAGCATGGGCTTGAGCGCGACGAGGCTGCTGCTGCGGAACTATATCGGCGGTCGCTAAGAAGCTCAGCCGGGGGAATTGCCCACTCTCCGCTTCAGAAACTGCTCGCACGGCACCCAAACCTCTCCGTCCCTGAGGACGCAAGGCTGCTCGCGGTGAAGGACACCGGCTTGATCGATTTCGATCCTGCGGGAAACCGAACTCGATCTGTCCGGAGCCGGCGAGGAAGGCCCTCCGCGCGAACCCGTCCCAGGAAGGCCCTCCGCGCGAACCCGTCCCAGGGTGGGTCGCAACCGACACGCTAGAGCCGGCGAGGAAGGCCCTCCGCAGTCGTTCCGCCCCCTCAGCCCTCTCTACGCTTCCGCTGGGCGTACACGAAAGCGCCTCGCTGGGCTCGGGGGCTCAGCGAGGTCGGGTGCGCGGGCTTGTGGAGGATGGAGCCTGCCCGCTACGGCTCAGGCCGCGAGCGGGGGTGGCTGTCGGCGGGCGGCTAGGATCCGGCGGAGCTCCTTGGTGCGGCGGTGGGCGCCCCTGGGGAATCGTGCCCGCCAGGGCGATCCCTCCCGGAGCTGTTCGACGCCCTTTCGGTGGTCCAGGCGCCACTGGATTAGCTCGTCGTAGAGCTTGAGGCGATCGGCCTTGGGCATGCCCGTGCACGCAATGCGTGGATTGCGCCCGAAGCTCGGCCACGAGTCCCCCGCAGCCTCGTAGGGACTCTGCTCCATGACTCGCGCCACGCCGAGGAAGCCGAGGCCCTCTCGGGCGCGCTGCTCATGGATCGCCGCTACGTAGTCGTCGAGCGCCTGGCGGAGAATCACTCGCGCGTCCTCGATCTCCATTTCTTGGAGGCCTTCGGGCGCCGGAATCGTATAGGTGACCCACTCGGGCAAGGTCGAAGTGTTCACGGGCTCGGACTCCGACGCTCGCTTCTCGCGGCGGTCGCGCTCCTTGGCCAGCTGCTTGCGCCGCTTGCGAGTCCGGCCACGCTTGCGGTCGCTCTCGGCTCGGCGCTTGCTTAGCTCCTCGGCGCGAACCTCGGCCCGGAGATCTACCCAAGGATTCTCCGAGAGGTCCCGCCTGGAAGTCGAGCCGAAGAAAGCGTGGTCGGGGCGCCTGACCCGCTTGGTCGTGCCAATGTCCTCAGGTAACCAGGTCAAGCCAGGCCAGTCCTCCGGGCGCTCAACGAGTCCGGCGGCGACAGCCTGGCCCGCGACGTAGACCCACTGCGCAATCGTCGCGTCGTAGCCGTGGACCTCGACGTTGTCGTAAGACCCCCCGTCCCACAGCGCGCCGCCGCGACCGAACTGGGCGTTGAGCGCACGCGCCACCAGGCTGTTGAAGTCCGCGAAGAACTTGGGGACCTTGGACTTGGCGCCGCCAACTCGGTCACGGAGATTATTGTGATAATGGTTTGAGATCGAGGCAAATCCGCTGACCTCGACTTCCGGATGATGTCGCGAACACGCCAGCACGAGGGCGTATTCGAGGACCTGATTCGTCTTGGGAGTCGGTTTGAGGAAGAAGATCCGGCCCGTCGTCCGACGACAGACGGTGTGCGTCTGGTCCTTGCGAAGTCGCCGCGGCTGAGTCACGGGCTGAGCTGCGCACGCCCCAGGCCACGTTCGGCACCGCTCGAGTTAGGGCCAGCGCAGCTCGGATTCGTTCCGTGCGTGAAACGGGCGTGGGCAAGATTTTCCCCTCAAGTGGATCGACGACACGAATCGAATCGACCCTGTAACAGCTTGCTTTCACGCAATCGCACCTCGCTATCTCCACGCTTGGCCGCTGTATTCGCCGATTCTCGGCAGGTGAACTCGCTCAGGCAGTAGAAGACCTCTTCTACTGCCACAACTCGCTCGGCTTGGTGACCGCGGTTCGAGCTGTGGTCTCGCCTCCCCCTGACAATGGTCGATGGTCTTCAGCGCGCCCATTGTTCGGCGAGGGTGACCTCCTGGCCTCCTTGGAGGACCTGACCCCCGAACAGGAGCAGGCATTGGCGGTCGGCGTCCCACGCGAGTTGAACCCAGTGGCGGGGGAGGGGGGCACCCTCGGGATCGGCGAGGCGGCGCCAGTCCTTGCCGTCGTAGGCCCAGGTGTCGCCACGCAGCTCTTTGCGGTCGTCCTTGCCGCCGAAGAGCACGCAGGCGCCCAGGCGTGGGTCGTACACCATGCCGCCGGGCACCCGGCGACGGCCCGGCGTGCTGGCGGGCTCCCGTCGATCCCAGCCATCACCGTCCCACTCCCAAGTCTCATCGAGCAGGCCGCCTCGCCGCATGCCGCCGTAGAGGACGAGGACTGCGCGTCGAGGGTCGGCCGCGAGGGCGTGTTGCGCCGCGGACCGGGCCCCGACGTGCTCCTCCGCGTCCAGACAGCCCCGTCCCAGGTCCAGGTGTCGCCGAGGTATCCCCTCCCGGGGTCCCAGCCGCCAAAGAGCACGACCTCCCCCCTAGACGGGTCGTAAGCGAGGGCATGGTGGGTGCGCGGTGAGGGGCCCGCGACCTTCCTTTGAGTCCAGCTGCGACCGTCCCACTCCCAGGTGTCGCCAGGCAGCGGAGGCAGATCGCCTCGAGCCCGGACGCGACCTGAGGGTTGATCGTCGAGGGCGCTGGGGGCACCTCGCTGAGCACCTTGACCACGAGGTTGAGCCAGGTCGGCGCGGCGAAGGGAGGCTGCCCGCTCAGCATTTGATACAGGGTCGCTCCCAGAGCGTAGACGTCCGCTCGCTCGTCCACTCTCTGCCCGTCAGCTTGCTCGGGGGCGAGGTAGGCGCCCGTGCCAAGCACCTCCCCGGTCTGCGTCAGGCGATCGTTCTGGGCGCTGAGACGAGCCAGGCCAAAGTCCGTGAGCACCGCCTCGCCAGCTGGATCGACCAACACATTGCGTGGTTTGAGGTCGCGGTGGAGGATTCCCAGCCCGTGAGCGTGCTCAAGCCCTGCCGAGATACCGAGCGCCAGGCGAGCTGCCAATTCGTTGGGAAGCGCTCCCTGTCTGCGCAGGAGCTCGCGCAGAGACTCGCCATGAATGAGCGTCATGGCCAACCAGGTCACCCCCTCCTCGACACCCGAGTCGATCAAGCGCACGACGTTGGGGTGATTCAGCTCAGCAAGAGCCAGGACCTCCCGGCGAAAGCGACCGAACTCTATGCCCTCCGTGCTAGAGGCGAAGAGCACCTTCAGCGCCACCTGGCGGGCAGGGTCGCGCAGGTCGAGGGCACGGTAGACCGCGCCGTTGGCGCCTCGCCCGAGCTCCTCGACCGCTTCGTAGGGGCCCAGTCGCCTGATCGTCATCGGGGGAACCCTACCAGTGGGTGCCCGCGGGAGGCACCGCTGTCCGAGAACAGGGGACGGGCCGTCGTCGCCAAGCTCATGCCCTGAGCGTTGGCTACGGCCCCCAACCGGCCACGCTGGAATCCGAGACAACCTCTAACGCCGGGAAGCGGTGAGCGGGATCGGCGGCGACGAATCTTGTCGTACGACGCCTCTCCTCTATGGACTGGCCTGAACCTCTCCCTCCCCGGGCTCCTCTTGCTTACTGGGTATCGAATCGGGAAGCGAGCCCTCCACCTCAGAGAGCAGCCCCTGCAGTAGACGTAGGACGCCGTCTGGCTGTTCGACAGGGACGGAGTGGCCGGCGGAGTCGAGCTGCTCGAGTCGTGCACCGGGGATTCCGTCCGCGAGTTTCTGCCCGACCGCGGGCGGGCAGGCTATGTCTTCGCCTCCCAGCACGACGAGCGTCGGGCAGGTCACGCGACTGAGGGCCTCGAGGCGGCTCGGGCGCCCGATCCAAGAGCGGACTCCTCTCCAGAGGTCCCGCTTGTCGAGGGCTCGAATTCGGCTCTTCCAAGTGGCCACGATCTCGGGCTCGGCGGCGCGAAAGGACTCGCCGAACAGGATCGGAATCACCTGGCCGATCAGAGCGCTTTGGGTCCCGAAGAGACGAACGGCGAGGCCCAAAGCGACGTTTTGGACCTTGTCCGAGAGGCTCGCGGCAAAAGGTGAGGCGCCCATGAGCATTAGGGCCCGGACCCGGTCGGGGTGGGTCACGGCGAGTTCGAGCGCCGACGACGCGCCGAGGGAGACCCCAACCACGACTGCTCGTTCAGCACCCACAGCGTCGAGGATTGCGACGAGGTCGTCGGCCAAGTCGGGGACCGAGAACGAGCGCGTGGTTCCTCGGCTCTCGCCGTGGCCTCGCAAGTCGACGGTCACGACGCGGCAAGTCTGAGATAGCTCCGCGACCACTCCGTCGAAGACTCGGTGGTCGAGGAGCAGGTTGTGCACGAGGAGAAGGGTCGATGCTCCTTCCCCACGAACCCAATAGGCGACGCTTGCTCCTGGCCGCTCGACTCGCTCAACGCTCACTGACCGCCCCCCAACTAGAGAGAGTCTACAAGTGCGGGCCGCGACCGAGTCAGGAGCGACTTCTGTGGCGTGGAGGTTCCTGGGAGCTCGACGGCGAAGAAGCTGTCGCCTGAGTCATCTCGACCCAGGGCCGCTGGAGGCCCGGCACAAGCTCACGTCGATCGAACGAGCACTCAGCCAGACGCTCTGGCTCTGGCACGTCGACAGTGGCCCGAGTCTCGCCCTGCCTGCTCCTCACGTCCTAGAATGCGGAGGACCCATAGGGAGTTCGTAGTGGACGAGTCGGATGACGCAAGAAGCAGGCGGGCCGCCGCCAGATCCGATTGGCCGGGGGCGAAGACTCAGCTAGGAGAGTCGGGGCGGGCCCCACCTCTACCGGCTTCGATGACGGCGGCCGAGCGCATTGGGCTGGTCTGGCAACTGACGTGTGACGCTTGGGCGTTGAGTGGAAAAGAGATCCCTGACTACCCCCGCCACGAGGCGCCGGGGAAGGTCGTCCGGCCGACTTGAAGTCATGACTGTTCCCCTCCTCAACGATGACTTTCGAGACCTGCTGGCGGCTCTCGTCGCTGCCGACGCTTCCTTCCTGATCGTCGGCGCACACGCTCTGGCCGCCCATGGCGTCGTCCGGGCGACGGGAGACCTCGATGTCTTGGTCCAACCCACCGCAGAAAATGCCCAACGAGTTGTGGTCGCGCTCCGAGCGTTCGGAGCCCCGCTCGCCGCGCACGGGGTTTCGGAGGAAGACTTCGGCGTGCCTGGAATGGTGTATCAGATTGGCTTGCCACCTCGCCGGATCGATCTGCTCACAGAGATCAGCGGCGTGTCTTTCGAGGACGCTTGGGCGGGTCGCTTGGAGGTCCGCGTCTCAGACCTCCTCCTCAACACGCTGGGGAGAGACGCGCTGATCAGAAACAAGCTGGCGGCTGGACGTCCGAAGGACCTCTTGGACGTGGAAATGCTGGAACAGGCCTCAGAGCCGTGAGGCTGTCGAGAGCAATGTCCGAAAGGCTTGCCCAACTCTCGCTCGACCCCCGCCCGCCTCACTGCTTGGAAGAAGGGAAGCCCCCTCGCACGAGGAGGTAACCTGGCAGGGCAACGCGCCCGGGAAGGTCACCCCGCCCGGGACTCTCGACAACGAGGTCAGGAAGCTGCCACGGGCTCCGCGCCCTCGATCACCGTCTGAAACCACGTCTCGAGCATCAGCAAGGGGTAGAGCGCGTTGCGCCAGTCCCTGAACCCGCTCGCGTGCTCCTCGACGAGGCGGGTCACGGTCTCGGTGCGGAACAAGTCGCGAGAGCGCGCTTCGGGCGAGAGGAGCCGATCTCGGAGGAGGGTCTCGAATCCGCCGCGGAACCAGTGGTCGAGCGGGACGCCGAAGCCCATTTTGCGTCGCTTGAGGACGGTCGGGGGGACGCGGCCCGCGATCGCGCGCTTGAGGATTCGCTTTGCGACCAGGCGGCGCATTTTAACGCGGGCGGGGAGTCGGCCGGCGAACTCAGCCAGCTTGTGGTCGAGGAAGGGCGAGCGGCACTCCAGTCCGTAGGCCATGCTCGCGACGTCGACTTTGACCAAGATGTCGTCGGGGAGGTAGCTCTGGGCGTCGGCGTGGGCGCAGCGCTCGACGAGGGTCTCTCCTCCAGACGCGCCCGCTAGCTCGCGGATCAGGGCCCGGGGGTCGTTTCCTCGGGTTGCTGAGGCGAGTCCCGGGCCGTAGAGCTCGCCGCGGAGGGCCTCGCCGCACAGCTCGAGCCGCGCGCAGTAAAGGTCGACGGGGTTTGCGTGTCGGTGGATTCCGGCGTGGCCCAGCTCGGCGGCGAGGTGGGGGGCGCCTCCTCGGCTGAGCAGGGCGAGCGCGACGCGGTTTCGGGCCAAGCGACGGAGGGGACTCGGCGAGGCGCGCAGGATCTCCTCACGCGAGGTCGCGGTGTAGCGGTGGTAGCCCAAGAAGAGCTCGTCGGCCCCGTCTCCGGAGAGCGCGACGGTCACGTGCTCGCGAGCCAGGCGGCTGACCGCGAAAGTCGGGAGGGCCGAGGCGTCGGCGAAGGGCTCGCCGTAGTGCCATGCGATCTCCTCGAGCGTGGCGGCTGTGTCTGGGCGGAGGACGAGGTCGGTGTGTTCGGTGCCCAGGTGACGAGCGACCTCGGCGGCGTAGACCCGCTCGTCGAACTCGGCTTCCTCGAACCCGATCGAAAAAGTCCGCACGGGACCGGTGTTGGCCTCGACCATGGACGCCACGATCGCGGACGAGTCGACGCCGCCCGAGAGGAAGGCGCCGAGCGGCACGTCGGAGACCATTCGGAGTCGCGTCGCCTCGTCGATCTTCTCGAGCAGCTCCTCCTCAAGGCGGCGCTGGCTGGCGCGATCGGAGACGTGGAGCTTGGGGCCGAGTCGAAGCTGCCAGTAGCGGCGAAGGCGGCTCTGGCCGTCGCGCTCGACGGTCAAGGTGTGACCTGGGAGGAGCTTGTTGATCCCGCTGAACGCGGTGTGAGGCGCGGGCACGAAGCCGAAGGTCAGGTAGAGGTGGATCCCGATCGGATCCGGTGTGCGCGAAACCTCTGGGTCTGCGAGGAGCGAGACGAGGCTCGAGGAGAAGCGGAGTCCGTGCTCGTCGAGCTGATAGAAGAGCGGCTTTTGGCCGAAGCGATCCCTCGCCAAGAAGAGGCGGCCCCGCGCGCTGTCCCAGAGCGCGAACGCGAACATTCCGCGCAGGCGCTCGAGCATGGCCTCCCCCTCCTCCTCGTAGAGGTGGACGAGGACTTCGGTGTCGGTCCGCGAGCGGAACACGTGGCCTTTCGCGATCAGCTCGTCTCGGAGGCGCTGGAAGTCGTAGATCTCCCCGTTGAGCACGACCCAGATCGAACCGTCCTCGTTGGACATGGGCTGGCGCCCGTCCTCGCTGAGATCAATGATCGAGAGCCGCCGGTGTCCGAGCCCGAGCGGGCCGTCTAGGTGCGTGCCGCGCCCGTCCGGCCCGCGGTGGCTGAGCCGGTCCGTCATGGCGTCGAGGACTTTGGCGTCCGCTTGGCGTCCTGGAGTGAAGTGGAGCACTCCGGCGATCCCGCACACGGGACCTCCTCGTGGTTTTGCTGAGCGCCCTAGGTTACTCGCCCCCTCTTCACGTCACCCGCTCGGCGGACCGGCGAGGGAACTTGGGAGCTCGACGGGCTCGCCCAGGAGCCAGCGGTAAGCGATCAGGGTCGCGGCGCCAGCGCGCTCCCAGGTGTAGCTCGCCAAGCGCTCGGGCGAGACCCGGCGCGGCTCGGCCAGAGCGCGCTCAAGGGCCGCTCGGATCGAGCCTGTGTCGGTCGGGTCGCAGTACTCCGCCTCCTCGCCGAGGTACTCCTCGGCCGAGCCACGGTCGGTGCTGACGAGGGCGCAGCCCAGCGCGGCCGCCTCGAGGCTGACCAAGCCCGGCGTCTCGCGGAAGGAGGCCAGGGCGTGCACGCGGGCCCCAGCGTAGAGGGGCCAGAGCTCGTGCTGGGGTCGGGCGGGCAGGATCTGGCAGGCCCCGTGGTCCGCGGCGGCGGCCTGACACTCGCTCAGGTAATCCCCGGCCTGGCTCGGCCCGACCAGCGTCAGGGGCGCGAGCCCTCGGCAAGCCTCGATCAAGGCGAGTTGGTTCTTGAGCGGTCCGAGACGGGCCACACAGAGCACGCCTTCGCGGTCTGGGGCCGGCTCGATCCCGCGGGGGACGCTGGCCCCGTTGCAGACGACCGCGCTCTTGAGCGCCAACCCTTCGAGCTGAAAGAACGCCTCCAAGGCCTCGATCTCGCGGACCGAGTTGGGCAGGAGGACCTGGCTGATCCCGAGCAGGTTCGCCGCAGCCGCGTCCCGACGGCGACCTCGCGGGCGTGCGCGGTCCCAGCGGAGGAAGCGCGCCAGGCTGGCCTCTCTTCCGATCACTTGCTCTCGGAGCCGGAGCAGGCGCTTGCGGCGGAGGCGACGGAGGTAGCGTCCCTCGCTCAGGTCCCACCAGATCGTCGAGAGCGCGACGGGGAGCCCCGCTGCGCGCGCACGCTCGGCGACCGCGAGGGCCGGGACCTCGGACTGAAGGTTGAACACGTGCACGAGGTCGAAGCCGCTCAAGTCCAGGGCTTGGGCGGATTCGAGCGTGCACTCGACTTCGACGCCGAGGGTCTCGAGGGCAGCGGCGGTGCGCCGCCACTGGACCGTGTCGCCGCCCGGCGCGCTCTCGGCGTTGGGGCGATTCCAGAGCAGGACCCGCACCTCAGGCGTCTGCGAGGATCGCGCGGGCGAGGGTCGCGGCGATCTTGGCCGAAGCGCCGCCGCGCCCGTAGGGGAAGCTCGGAGTCCGGGCGGGCTCGCGCAGGAGGCGCTCGGCCACAGCTTCGATCGCGGTCGGATCGAGACCGGTCAAGACGACTCCGCCGGCCTCGATCGCCTCGGGTCGCTCGGTCTCGGCGCGGATCACCGCCACCGGAGTCCCGAGCGCTGGGCCCTCCTCTTGAACCCCGCCCGAGTCGCTGATCGCGAGGCAGGCCTCGCGGAGGAGCGCTAGGAACACGGGGTAGGGCTGAGGCGGCAGGAGGCGCACGTTGGCCAGCTCGCCGAGGGCTCGCTCGGCGGCAGCGGCGACGCTGGGGTGGGCAGGGAGCGCGAACGCCAGCTCGGGGTGGTTCCTGGCGAGGCTCGCGATCGCGCCCAACACGCCAGCCAGGACGTCTGGAGCCTGGGTGATCTCGCGCCGGTGGAGCGTGACGAGCACCAGGCGGCCCGGGGGCAGCGCCAGGGAGGGCGGGATCTGGGCGTCTGCGGCTTGGGCCAAGCAGGCGTCGATCACCGTGTTCCCGGTGACTTCGATCCGCTCGCGCGGGACGCCTTCTCGGACCAGCGCCTCGGCCGCGTCGGGGGAGGGCGCGAAATGCCAGCGGGCCACGCTCGCGATCTGTCGTCGGTTCGCCTCCTCGGGGAAGGGCACGGCCAGGTTCCCCGAGCGGAGCCCAGCCTCGACGTGAGCGACTGGGATTCCCTGATAGAAAGCGGCCAGCGCTCCCGCCAGGGCGCTCGTGGTGTCGCCCTGCACGATCACCGCGGCTGGCGCGAGCGTTCGGAGCGGCTCCTCGAGCCCGCTCAGGATCTTCCCAAGGAGCGGCCCGAGGGCTTGATTCGGCTCCATGACCGCCAGGTCGAACTCGGCCTCGAGCCCGCAGTCGCTGAGCGCTTGCGCGAGCAAGCCCTGGTGCTGGCCGGTCACTCCCAGCGCGACCCGAAAGCCCTCCAACCCCTGGAGGGCGAGGATCAGGGGGGCCAGCTTGATCACCTCGGGACGAGTCCCGGCTAGGGCGAGCAGAAGGGGGCGGGTCATGGGCCCCAGGTTACGCGGGAGCCCTTACTCGTGGCGGAAGGGCGCTCCGTCGTGGAAGCAGTGGCGGAGCATCCACTCGTGCTTCTTGGGGCACTTGCGCTCGCGATCGAGAGACTCGCCGCACTGGGGGCAGCACACAATGTCTTTGAGCGCGATTCGGTGGCGCGAGTCGTGGGTGCAGACCAAGACGCTGACGCCCGGCGGCGGGGGCTTGGTGCTCGCGCCGGCTTCCTTGGGGACCTCGCGCGGGATCAAGTAGCGGGCGGAGTAGATGTAGCTCATGGGCCCGCTGGCCGTGTATCGGACCCCCTCCTTTTGCACGACCATGTAGCTGAGGGTGCCGGTCAACTCGGCCGAGAGGAGGTCGTCCTCGTCGAGGTCCCAGCGGATCGTGCCCTTGAGCTTGAGCTTGATCTCGGGGAACGACTCGCGGAGGTCGGTCCGGAAGTCGAGCTTGACCCGGAGGATCGCGATCTTGCGGCCAGCCTGCTTGGTGACCTTGCGGAGGTCGACGCTCGCGCCGCCGTGGTGCGCTCCGGGTGGGACGAGCTTGCCCCAAAGGGCAGCGGCGAAGCGGTCGGAGGGGAGCTTCCAGTTCTGCTTGATCGTGGCCTTGCCCTCCGTCGGGAGGAAGGCCCGGGCGAGGCGGTCGAGGCGGAGAGCCTCCTCGTCGCCCTTGCTGAGCTTAAAGCCGGGTTCGCCCGGCTCAATCTCGAGGCCCGTCAGCTTGACTCGGCGGCCGTGCAGCGAGGTCTGCTGGGGCTTGACCTTGGCGCCCGGTTTGCCCTTGCTGCGGACCGAGGTCGTGTATTCCCGCACGGTGACCAGCGGCTTGGCCCGGAGGACCTCTTCGGTGTAGGCCCGCTTGACGGCGTTGACCTCGACCCCGCCGACCGAGGCCTCGCCGTTCTTGCGGTAGTGGATCTTGAGCTCGGAGCGGGTCTCCTCCTCGACTTCGGCCCGTTGGCCGGCCTGAGCCTTGCGCTCGAGGGGAATCGGTTCGCCCCCGTAGGACGGGGCGAGGAGGAGGAGGGAGAGGATCGGGAGCAGGAGAAGGGGTCGTCGCATGCCAGAGTCTACCGGCCACGGAGGTCTCGGGTTTCGCCGGCAGTGGCTCTGGCTGCCGTCCGGCGTTAGGCTCGTAGCCGAAGTGGCCCAGTGAGAGAGTTTTGAGCGAATCAAGCCGGATTCTGGTGGCGGAGGACGACCTCCGGATTCGCACCGTGCTCCAGCGGCTCCTCGGAGCCGGCGGGCACGAGGTGGTCGCAGCCAAGAACGGGCGCGAGGCCCTCGACCAGCTCGAGAGCGCTGAGCAGCCCTTCGATCTCGTGATCACCGATATCAACATGCCTGAGATGGGCGGCGAAGAGCTCCTGCGTGAGGTCAAGGAGCGGGGCTACAAGCTCCCCGTGATCGTGCTGACCGCTCGCAGCGACCCGAGCTTGATCACCGAGTGCTTCACCAACGACGCCTACCGCTTCCTGACCAAGCCCTTTACGAGCGACGAGCTCAAGGGAGTCGTCGAGGCGGCGCTGAGCGAGTCTCGGGAAGGGACTCGCCCTGCGGCCGCCCGCCAGGACGAGGAAGGCTGGGTCGAGCTGACAGCTCCCAGTCGCCAGGAATACCTCGATCGGTTCCAGGACTTCACCGAGACCCTGATCGCGAGCCGTCTCGACGATCGGAGCAAGAACGAGCTCAAAATCGCCGTCCAAGAGCTCGGTCAGAACGCGATCGAGTGGGGCAACGCCATGAACAAGGACGCCACGGTGCGGCTGTCCTACCGGCTCTTGCCGGATCGAATCATGATCCGAATCGCCGACGACGGGCGCGGCTTCGACCCCGGTCAGGTCCCGGATCCGACGATTGATCCGCTCCAAACCATTGAAAACCGCGAGTCGAGGGGCAAACGGCCCGGCGGGTTTGGGATTCACCTCGCGCGACGCGTGATGGACACCGTCAGCTACAACGAGGCTGGCAACGTCGTCACGATGGAGAAGCGCTTCCAGCAGTAGGAAGCGCCGGTAGTCGTGAGCGACGAGATCCCGGCCCAGGGCCCAGACGAGGGCGCCCCAGAAGTCGCCTCGCCGGCGGAGAGCGCTCCCGAACCGGAGCCGAGCGGCTCGCTAGAGCTGCCCCCAGCCTCGCCGAGCGCCGGCACGCGGCTGCTCTGGCTCGCGATCCTGGTCGCGGTCGCGATCGG
>JAESQQ010000591.1 GCA_016765095.1 Planctomycetota bacterium
CCCGGTGGGAGTCGGTCTCGCAAACCGTTACGGGAGGGGAAGCCGATTCCTCCGCTCTGCTCGTGTCCAGTGTTGGACAGCCTCCTCAACGGCCAATCCGCCCGGACTCGCCTCAGACCGCTGAAGTTTCGGGGCTTAGAGCTGTCCCCCTCCTCGTAGCGTAGGGTCCGATACCCATGCTAGGTTTAGCCGCTTGGAGCGAGCCCCAGCGAGCCACGGACAGGTGCATGTCGAGGATTCACCCCACTGCAATCATTGAGGAAGGAGCCCAGGTCGCAGACGACGTGGTGCTCGGTCCCAACGCCTTCGTGGGCTCTAAAGTCGTCGTCGGTCCGGGCTGCCGCCTCGATCACGGCGCGATCATCCAAGGTCGTACGACGCTCGGTGCGGGGAATCACCTGTTCCCCTACTCAGTCCTCGGCAGCGTCCCCCAGGACAAGAAGTACGAGGGGGAGCCGGCACGGCTCGTGATTGGCGACCGGAACGCCATCCGCGAGCACGTCACGCTTCACATTGGGACCACACACGGCGGAGGGGTCACAGTCATCGGAAGCGACAACCTGATCATGGCCGGGGCCCACGTCGGGCACGATTGCCAGGTCGGCAACCACTGCGTGTTGGCCAACCACACCGACCTCGCGGGGCATGTGGTGGTCGAAGACCGCGTGATCCTCGGCGGCCAAACGGGGGTGCACCAGTTCGTTCGAATCGGGGCTCACGTGATCACCTCAGGGGGCTCGAAGGTCGCCCAAGACGTGCCTCCCTACATGGTCACGCAAGGCTACCCGGCGCGCCTGCGGGGAATCAACCACGTCGGACTTCAGCGAAACGGCTTCACGGACGCGACGATTCGCATCCTCCGCCGCGCCTACCGCGCTGTGTTCCTAAACGACGAGCCCCGCTTCGAACTCGTGCTGGCTCAGGCTCGCGAAGAGTTCTCCGCCAGCCACGAAGTCGGGAAACTGCTCGACTTCATAGAGGTTGCTATGCGCAGCGGGCGAGGAACGCTTCGCCACGGCGATCGCAAGCTCAACGGGGAGAGCAGCGTCGACGAGTCCGAAGGACCCGACAAAGAAGTCGGGGCATAGAAGCCGGGGCACAGAAGTAGGCGCATCGAAGTAGGCGCCTCCCGAGAACGCTTAGCCCCCGGGTCCTCAAACCCTAGTCTTCCGCGCTGCTCGACGTCTTCTTCTTCCGGCGACGCCGGCGACGCTTCTTCTTGACGCCGTCACCGTCGTCGTCGAGGTCGATCTCGGTCACGCTTCGGTCTGGGCCCCGCTCGAGGCCACCGCCGGAGCCACCGCCGCCGCCGCCGCCGCTGCGGCGTCCGCGCCCTTTGCGACCGCTCTCAAGGGTCTCGTCCTTCTCAAGCACGACGTCGTCCTCATCGACCTCTTCGGGCGACTCGAAGCTCACGTCGCGAGGGGGAGTCCGACCCTGGCCACGAGGGGCCTTGTGGAGATAAGTGGCGAGGAGCTGGCCGAATTCGTCGACCCCCTCGAGGGAGTCAGGCGCCGGGACGAGCTGGCCCGCAATGTAGGGCGAGTCTGGGAGCCCCTCGAGGCCTTCGACGACCGTCTGCTTGACGTCCTGGATCTGATCCTTGTAGCCGAGGAGGAGTTCGTAGAGCTCCTCTTGGCGGCTGCGGATATCGGCGACTTCCTCACGAATCGTGGCAAGAAGTCGCAGGATCTGGTTGTTGTCGCTCACGGTGCTTCCCTTCCGGCTCGCGGGCCGGCCGGAATGCGCGACGGTTCCTGCGACCGCGCTCCCAACTGGACACCTAGCGTGCTTTTGGCGCCCTAACCCCCTGAGAATCCAAGCGTTGTGCGCAAAACTCAGATCGGGTTAGGAGCGCCACTATAGCCCCAAGCGGGGGTGGCGTCCAAGCCCCACAGGTCGCCCCAAGACTCGAGGCTGTCTCCCGCCTGAATGCTGGCTCTCCCGCCCTTGAGGGAGGTCTCCGTTGGCTTTACTGGCGTCTGTCACCCATCCGAGATAGACTCCGCGCCCTCGCCGGAGCCCCTTAAAGGGCCCGCGAGACCCACGTTAGAGCGTGACGAGGAGGGGCGGAATGGAAGCCTTCGAGCAGGAGCGACGCGGACTCTTCGACGGGCTCTCCGTCCCCGTTAGCGTCAACGGGACCCTCATTGCAGCCATGGGCTTGGTCGCGTTCTGGGCAGGGATCCGGATCATTGAGGAGAACTTCGGAGTCCCCGGGGAAGGTGAATGCCGTCTGATCGGCGGAATGCTCGCCAACCTGAGCGCCAGAGCGGGCGCATTCGGCCAGTGGCTAGCCGAGCTCGGCGGTTGGAAGAACGAAGTCGTCCACTACAACGCTGGAATCTGGATCCTGTTCTGGAGTTGGACCGCCGTCGTGTGGTCGTTCTTTAGCGGCGCGATCTGCCGAACCGCTGCGGTCAAGCTGGCCCGCGAAGAAGTGATCGAGATCTCCGAAGCCCTCCGATTTGGGGCCCGAAAGTTCCTCGCCAACCTGAGCTCGATCGGGTTCGTGTTCCTGATCGGCGGCTTGTTCCTGCTCTTTATCAACGCCACGATCGGGGGCTGGCTGGCGCGAATCCCCTACCTGGGGGATATCGGGCTCGGCCTCTTGTTCCCGCTGATCCTGCTCTCGACCTGCCTCGCGGTGTTCGTCGCGGCGCTCGGGATCCTCGGGTTCAACCTCGCCTCCGCCGCGATCGCGACCGAGGCCTCCGATCCTTTCGACGGCGTCAGCCGCGCTTGGAACTATGTCCTCGCGCGGCCTTGGCAGGTCCTCCTGACTCTGTTCGCGACTTTCCTCTACCTTAGCCTGGTCGT
Source organism: Planctomycetota bacterium (assembly GCA_016765095.1). Classification (GTDB taxonomy): domain Bacteria; phylum Planctomycetota; class J058; order J058; family J058; genus NORP233. The sequence continues at coordinate 2,821 of JAESQQ010000591.1, forward strand.
GTTCTTCGGGCAGGTCATGCTCAAGGCCAGCGTCCGAACCCTCGCGCTAGGGGAGTGGGGCATGGGCAACGCCCCGCGCCTCGTCGAGGTCACCACAGAGCAACGCGAGCTGCACAAGCTCCCCAAGGGAGTTCGACACGTCCTGCTCCCCGGCAAGGGCGACTACCTCTACAAGCGCGTCGTGCTGGGTCAGTACCGCCCGGAAGAAGTCAAGCCAGGCGAGTTCGCGATCAAGTATCCCCAGGGCCTCGAGTTCGCTCTCGAGAAATACAAGGAGGCGCACGGCGAGTATCCGCCCACCCTCCAAGCCTTGCTGACGCCGCCCGCCGGCCCTCAAGGGGCAGCGAAGCCCTACCTCGACGTCGCCGTCGTGCCGACCGACGAATACGGCCAGGCCTTCGTCTACACGCGCACACCAGGAGCCGACGCTCCCTACTCGATCCACTCTCCTGGCGCCGATCGACAGCTCGGGACCCCCGACGACGTCGGCCTCGTCGAGCTCGAGCGTCAACTGGGACCCAAGGGGCCCAAGCTCAATATCAAGCCCTTCCTCGAGTCGACGATCGGGTTCGAAGTCGGCATGCTCAACTTCTGGCTCGGGCTAGCGAGGATCCTCCTCTACGCCTACGTCGTGGCCTACTTCCTCTCCGGCCAGACCCTGGTCTACTTCCTGCTCCGCAAGGACGTCGAGGGTGACGACTACACCGAGGTGACCCTCGACGAAGAACTCGACGACCTAGAGGACGACGTGTTGGGCTACGTGGCCCCTGCCAAACCAGACGCCACGAGCACCCCCACGGCGACCCCTGCCAGCAAGCCGAGCGAGCCGAGCCCCGCAGCCAAGGACGCTGACGCCAAGGACGCTGACGCCAAGGACGCTGACGCCAAGGACGCTGACGCCAAGGACGCTGACGCCAAGGACGCTGACGCCA
>JAESQQ010000592.1 GCA_016765095.1 Planctomycetota bacterium
GGCGAGAGCCCGCCGCTGAGGATCAGCCGCTCGGGCTCGGGGTGGTTGGCGAGGAGCGCCCAGTCGAAGCGCTGGCCGGTCCCGCCCCGTTTGTCCTTGGAATACGCGTCCAGGAGGAGGCGATCGGCGCCGGTGCTTGCCCGCGCAGGGAGCGCCTCGCGGACTCGAACTGCCTTCCAGACTTCGCAACCCGCTGGGAGCCGCTCTCGGAGGGCAGCCACGTCGTCTTGGGACTCTTCGCCGTGGAGCTGAACGGCGCTCAACTGGAGGGCGGCCGCTGTCTCTGCGATCAGGCCCGGGTCGTCGTTGACGAACACCCCAACCCAGGAGAGCGGGGCCGCTTCGCGGACTTCACCGGCGAGCTTCGGATCGAGGCAGCGCGGAGATTCGGTTGCGAAGATCAGACCGCCCCAGGTCGCGCCGGCCTCCCAGGCCGCGCGGGCGTCCTCGGGGCGCGTCAACCCGCAGACCTTGAACCGGCCTGCGATTAGCTCCCGGGTAGCGTGGGCGACGTCCTCGCGGACCACGAGCGACCCCCCGACTAAGAACGCGTCGACGTGGGGCCGGAGCCTCCAGACGTCGGCCTGACCGGACACGCCCGACTCTGCGACTCTCACGCGATCGCTCGGAACGAGGGGAGCGAGGCGTTCGATCGTGCCCAAGTCGACTTGGAGCGTCTTGAGATCGCGGCTGTTGATCCCCACGATCTTGGCGCCGAGTCGGGTGGCCCGCTCGAGCTCGAGCTCGTCGTGGACTTCGGTCAGGCAGTCGAGGGACCAGGCGTCTGCGGCCGCGTGGCAGGCGCGGTAGGCGTCGTCGTCGAGCACCGAGAGCATGAGCAGCACGGCGTCTGCCCCCTGCGTTCGCGCCTCGACGACTTGATAGGGCTCGACCAGGAAGTCCTTGCAGAGCACCGGGAGGGGCACGGCTCGACTCACGGCGCCGAGGTAGGCGTGGCTGCCTTGGAAGAAGGGGACGTCGGTCAGGACCGAGATCGCGTCGGCGCCCCAGGCGTAGGCCTCGGCCAGCTCCGCGGGATCGAACTCGGCCCGCAGGAGGCCCTTGCTCGGCGACGCCTTCTTGCACTCGAGCACGAAGCCCGTCCGGGGCTTGCGGAGCGCGTCCTCGAGCGAGCGCTGCGAAGGGCTGGCGGCCGCCTCCAGCTCGGTGAGGCTGCGTTTGCCCTTGCGCTCGGTGAGGTCGGCCCGCGTTCGGGCCAGGATCTTCTCAAGCACGGTGGGAGGCCTCGGCGAGCTTCGCCAACCGCTCGGCGGGCGCCCCGCTGAGCAAGACCTCTCGGGCGGCCGCGGTTCCCGCGGCGAGGTCCTCGGCGCGTTCGGTGATCCAGAGCAGGGCGCCCACGTTGAGCGTCAGAGCGGCGTTGTGGGCCGGCGTCCCCTTGCCCGCGAGGACGTCAGCCAGCCAGACCGCGTTCTCTGCGGGCTCACCCCCCGCGAGCGCTTCAACGGGAAAGCGCTCCAGGCCGGCTTGCTCGGGCGTCAGCTCGAGCTCGCTCAGGACTCCGTCCTTCCAAAGCGCCGCGGTGGTCGGGCCGTGCAAGGCGAGCTCGTCGAGGCCCGAGCCGTGGACCACGAGCGCCGCTTCGCAGCCGAGGAGGCCGAGCGTGCGGGCGAGGGGCGCGCAGTATTGCGGCGCGTAGACGCCCATGACTTGCCAGACCGGAGTCGCCGGATTGACGAGGGGGCCGAGCAGGTTGAACACGGTCCGAGTCTTGAGCGCCCTCCGGACGGGCCCCGCGTGGCGGAGGCCGGCGTGGTATTGGGGCGCCATGAGGAAGCACAGGCCGACTTCCTCCAGGCAGGCCGCGGCGACTTCGGGAGTCGGCGTGAGGTGGACCCCGCAGGCCTCGAGGACGTCGGCCGATCCACAGCGCGAGGACACCGAGCGGTTGCCGTGCTTGGCGACGGGCACGCCGCAGGCCGCAGCCAGGAACGCGGCCGCCGTGCTGACGTTGACGGTGTGGAGCCCGCTGCCGCCCGTCCCACAGGTGTCGGCGTAAGAGAACGCTGGCCGAGGGAAGGGGGTCGCGGCGGCGCGCAGCGCTTCGGCCGCTCCGGCGATCTCCTCGGGGCGTTCGCCCTTGGTCTTGAGCGCGGCGACCAGCGCGGCGATCTCGATCTCGGAGAGTTCACCGCGGACCAGGCGCCCAAAGACGTCCTTGCTTTGCTCGCGCGACAGGTCGCCGCCAGCGAACACGATCTCGAGTAGCTCGCGCACTATCTCTCCGCAGCCCAGGCCAGGACGCGCTCGAGGAGTATCCCACCCTCGGGCGTCAGAATGCTCTCGGGGTGAAACTGGAGGCCGAGCAGGCCCTCGCCCTCGACGGCCATGATCAGCTCGCCGCAACGCGCGCGAACGCTAAGCGCGGGCGGGAGCGTCGTCGCCACGAGCGAGTGATAGCGCCCGACAGTCAGGGGGCTGCGCAGGCCCGCGAAGACCCCGACGCCTTCGTGCTCGATCCGGTCCGACTTGCCGTGCACGATCTCGCCGGCTCCCGTGACGACGCCCCCCAGTGCGGTCACGAGGGCTTGGTGTCCGAGGCAGACTCCGAGCAGGCGCACGCGCCCTTTCGCGAGGCGGACCAACTCTTCGCAGCAGCCCGCTCGCTCGGGGCGACCGGGGCCCGGCGAGAGGACGATCAAGCGCGGGAGGGGCATGGCGAGGACGAGTTCGAGCGCGCGCTCGGCGGAGATATCGTTCCGCCAGACCGCGACCTCGCAGCCTCGGCGAGCGAACTCGTCGACGAGGTTGAAGGTGAAGGAGTCGAAGTTGTCTATGAACAGGACCGAGGTCATGAGGCACCCAGGGCTTTGAGCACGGCCTGGGCCTTGCGGCGAGTCTCCTCGGCCTCAGACGCGGGATCGGAGTCAGCCACGACGCCCGCACCGGCGCGCACATAGGCCGTCCCTTCCTTGACGAGGGCCGAGCGGATCACGATCGCGGTGTCCAAGTCGCCCGCGCAGGTCAAGTAGCCGACCGCGCCGCCGTATGGCCCGCGGCGAGTCGTCTCCCGCTCGCGCAGGATCCGAGCTGCCTCGAGCTTGGGGGCCCCGACGAGCGTCCCCATGTTCATGCTGGCCGCGTAGGCGTGCAGCGCGTCCAAGCCGGGCTTGAGCTCGCCCTCGACGTAGGACACGAGGTGCATGACGTGCGAGTAGCGATCGACGGTCAACAGGTGGGGCACGTAGCGTGACCCCGGCTTGCTGACCCGAGCCACGTCGTTGCGAGCGAGGTCGATCAGCATCATGTGCTCGGCGACTTCCTTCTCGCTCAGTCGCAGCTCAGCCTCGAGGCGCCCGTCGAGGTCAAGGTCGAGCTCGCCTTCAGCCGTCCTCCCACGACGCGCCGTCCCGGCGATCGGGCGGATCTCGACGGTCGACCCTGTGACCTTGACGCAGGTCTCGGGCGAGGCGCCAAAGAGCGTGTGCTGGCGAGCGCGCACGAAGAACATGTACGGGCTCGGGTTTAGAACTCGCAGCCGCCGGTAGGCCGCGAGGGGTTCAGCGCAGGGAGCGCTGAAGGTTCGCGAGGGCACGATCTGGAACACGTCTCCCGCGACAATCCGCTCCTTGAGGTCGGCCACGACCCCGGCGAAGGTCTCGTCGGTGAGGTCCGTCGTGCTCGAGACCTCGGGCGCGGCTGGAGGCGGCTCGAGGGCCGCGGCTGACTCCTCGACCGCGGCTGCCAACTCGCCGACCGCTGTCATGGCGTGGCCGTAGGACGTCTGGGGATCCTCGCCCCCCAGCGCCAAGCCGACGACCGTCGTGCTCCGCTTCTTGTGATCGAGGATCACGAGTTGCTCGGGCAGCCAGAACTGGAAGTCGGGAAACTTGAGCGGATCGTGTTGCTCGTCGGGGAGGGTCTCGATCACGCCCAGCATGTCGTAGGCGAACACGCCCGCGACCAAGAGCGTCGGCACGGCCGTGGGACCTCGCAGGGTCCAGCGGGTCGCGAGGGCACGGAGCGCGTCGAAGGGCGAGGGCGCAGCCAGCCGCTCCTCCTCGCTGACATGAGTCGGCGGAGGCGGATACGTCGCGCTCAGGACGTCGTCTTGGCGGGACACCTCCGCCCGCTCCGCCAACCAGCGCGCGAGCGTCGGGAGCGCTTGGCGGCCGACGGGGGTCAACGCGGCGACGCTCACGACGCGGCCCCGGCACTCGGCGCGGAGGGCGGCCCGGGGGATCAGGAAGGTTCGCTCGGCCTCCTTGGTGCGCGCGTCGAGGGATTCGAGCAGGAGGGTGTCGGGCCCGCCCGCGAGGCGCTCGTAGAGGGCGATCGGATCGGGGAGGCGACCTATGGTTCGGGACAGAGCGAGGGCTTCGCCTTCGCCGGGGAGATCGCTCACGGGCAGGTCTTGCCGACTGCCTCCGCGACGGCCCGCACGCGCTTCACCATGTCGGCGAACTGTTCGGGGTAGAGGGATTGCTTGCCGTCCGAGAGCGCCTTGGCGGGGTCAATGTGGGTCTCGACGATCACCCCGTCAGCGCCGCAGGCCACCGCGGCCAGCGCCATGGGGATCACGAACTCGCGAATTCCGATCCCGTGGGAGGGGTCGACGATCACGGGGAGGTGCGACTTCTTCTTGAGGACGGGGATCGCGTTCAAGTCGAGGGTGTTGCGGGTCGCCGTCTCGAAGGTCGTGATCCCGCGCTCGCAGAGAATCACGTCTTCGTTGCCCCCAGAGAGGATGTATTCCGCGGCGTTGAGGAGGTCGTCGATCTTGGCCGCCATGCCTCGCTTGAGCAGGACGGGTTTGCGCGTCTCGCCCAGCGCCTTGAGAAGCCGGAAGTTCTGCATGCTGCGGGCTCCGACTTGGAACCCCGACGCGTGGTCGTGAACGACCTCGACGTCCGCCACCTCGACGACCTCGGTGAACGAGGGCATGCTCAATTCGTCAGAGACTTGCTTGAGGATCTCGAGGCCCTCCAGGCCGAGGCCCTGAAAGCTGTAGGGGCTGGTGCGCGGCTTGAACGCGCCCCCTCGGAGCGCCAACCCGCCGGCCTCCTTGACCTTGACTGCGGTCGCTCGCATTTGCTCGAGGCTCTCGATCGCGCAGGGGCCGCCGATTACGGTGAACGTTCCCCCGCCAATCGAGACGCCATGCCCGAGCTCGACCACGTGGTCGTGGGGGTGCACGTCGCGCGTGACGAGCTTGTAGGGGGAGAGGATCGCTTTGACGCTCTCGACCATGGGGTGGCTATCGAGGTGGAGCTGACCCAAGACGCGCTCGTCCCCGATTGCGCCGAGGACGACACGCTCGCTGCCGGGCATGTAGAGCGGCTTAAGGCCGGCCGCCTCGATCTGAGCGAGGATCTCGTCGGCGTCTTCCTTGGCGGCTTCGCTCTTGAGAATAATGATCATGAGGGCTCCGTTGGCGGGGCGCCATGGTGCGCCAGCGCGAGGGGGCGGTCAACTCAGAGCAAGACCGGTTGAACTCGGACTCGTTCGCCTGGGCAGCGCTCCGAGGCCGAGCTAACCCCGCGTCTCAGAGTCGCGTCAGGGGGCGTGTCCGCAGGAGCCGGCGACCGTCAGTCGCCGGCGGATCCCGGTGCTATGGCTCAGGTGGGTCTCGAAAACCGCTGGGACGACCAGGCCTCGAGGGCTACCCTCATTGCGCGGAGGCCGCTCTTCGTGCTGCGCAGTCAAGACGAGGAGCCGCAGCAGCGAGGACCGAGGAGGTGACGTGAGCGACTGGCGAAAGACAGCCTGCATTCTTTGCAGCGAGAACTGCGGCCTCGAGGTCAAAATCGAGGGCGGTCGAATCAAGTCGGTGCGAGGCGACGACGCGCACCCCGAGTCTCGGGGCTACCTCTGCCAGAAGGCGGCTCGCCTCGACCGGTACCAAAACCATGTCGATCGGCTCGACTCGCCGCTCGAGCGCCAAGCCGACGGGTCCTTAAAGCGCGTCTCTTGGGATCACGCGATCGCGGGCGTCGCGCGCGGATTGCGACGCCTGCGTGAGACGCACGGCGGGCAGAGCGTCGCCTACTACGGCGGGGGCGGGCAGGGCAACCATCTGGGCGGAGTCTATGGGGCTTCCCTCCGAGAGGCGATCGGGACGCCTTACATCTACTCAGCGCTGGCCCAAGAGAAGACCGGTGACTTCTGGGTCAACGGCCAGCTCTTCGGGCGCCAGACGTGTCACGTGGCGACGGACGTTAGCCAAGCGGAGGTCGTGCTCTTTCTCGGGACGAACCCCTTCCAGTCGCACGGGTTCCCCCGCGCTCGGCGCGTCTTAAACGAGATCCACAAGGATCCCGCGCGCACGATGATCGTGATCGACCCTCGGGCGACCGAGACCGCGCGGCTCGCCGACCTCCACCTCCAAGTGCGCCCGGGCCACGACGCGTTCCTGCTCGCCGCGCTCCTGGGGGCGCTGGTCGAGGAAGACCTCTACGACCGCGCCTTTCTCGCCCGCCGCTGTCGCGACTCAGAGCCGGTCCTGGCTGCGCTCCGCGAAGTGCCTGTCGACGCCTTCGCGACGCGGTCCGGGGTCGACCCGGCGGTCTTGCGCGGCGTCGCGCGCACGATCGCGGGCGCGAGTTCGGTCGCGGTTCGCGCGGACCTCGGCATTCAGCAGAGCCGCCACAGCACGCTCAACTCCTACCTCGAGAAGCTCCTGTTCCTCCTGAGCGGGCACTTTGGGAAGCCGGGCTGCAACTCCCTCCACTCGTTCCTGATCCCGCTGATCGGCCACTCACCCGAGCCCGAGTCCGAGTCTTCGATCAAGACCCGCGTGACCGGCATGCACGCGATCTCGAAGCTCTATCCCCCCAACGTGCTCCCGGCCGAGATCGACACCGAGCACCCCGAGCGAATCCGCGGGCTGATCGTCGACAGCAGCAATCCGATCATGTCCGGCGCGGACACAGCGGCCTATCGGGCCGCGTTCGCGAAGCTCGAGCTGTGTGTCGTGATCGACGTCGCCCTGACGGAGACCGCCCAGTTCGCGCACTATGTCCTCCCCGCCAGCTCGCAGTTCGAGAAGACCGAGGCGACTTTCTTCAACCTCGGGTTTCCGACCAACGCGTTTCACCTTCGGCGCGCGGTCTTGCCACAGCGCCCCGGCACGCTCCCCGAGTCTGAGATTTACCGTCGGCTCTGCGTCGCGCTCGGCGCGCTCCCCGAGCGTTTCCCGATCCTCGAGCGCGTCGCGCGGGCCGATCGGCGTGTCCCTGCGTTGCGCCTGTTCCCGCTCGCGCTCAAGGCCAAGCTGGCTCTCAACCCCAAGCTCCGCTCGCAGCTCGGGCTCGTCCTCTATCAGACCCTCGGATTAGCGCTCCCTGAGGGGGCGCAGGCCGCGGCGGTCCTGTGGGGTGCGGCTCAGTTCTACGCCAAGCGCCACCCGGCCGCCGTCCGACGGGCCGGGATCACGAGCGGGCGGGCGGGCTTGGGGGAGGCCCTCTTCGAGGCGATCCTCACGGGCGAGAGCGGAGTCGAGATCAGCACCCACCTCCATGAGGAGATGTGGTCCTTTCTGCGAACGCCGGACCGGCGCGTTCAACTCTGCATTCCCTCTCTGATCGAGGAGCTGGCGGCCTTGGCCACTGAGCCCGAGGGGGCGGACGCCGAGTGGCCGTTCATGCTCATGGCTGGCGAGCGGCGGTCCTACAACGCGAACACGATCTACCGCGATCCGTCCTGGCGAAAGACCGACAGCGAAGGCGCGCTCTGGATCCACCCTGACGACGCCGAGGCGCTGAGCCTGAGCGAGGGCTCTCGGGTGGCCGTGGTCTCTGTCGGGGGGCGGGTCGAGGCCCTCGTTCACCGCAACGCGGCGCTCCAGCTAGGCGTGCTCAGCCTGCCCCATGGCTACGGCCTGGAGCACCCAGAGACCGAGGGCGGACCGCGAGTTCGCACGGGAGTGGCCGTCAACGTGCTGACTTCGGCCGAGCATTGCGACCCCCGCACAAAGACGCCCTTCCACAAGGGAGTCCCGGTCCGCCTCGAGGCGCTCTGAGATCGGGTTCCTCTTGACGGCTACGACAGAGCGTCGAGGAGCTCAAGGCGCTCCGCGGGAAGCTCCTTGAGGCGCTGACCGTGGCCCAGGAGGCGAAGCTGGCTGGGATCGGTGTCCTCAACTGAGGAGGGCCAGATCCCGACTGGAGTTCGATCAGGTCAAGTCTCTGTAAGACTGCTGCCATGACCGATACCAATCTCCAGATCCGTCTCGTGCGTCGCCCAACTGGACTTCCGTCCCCAGAGGATTTCGAGATCGGCGAGGCTCCGCTCCCGGATCCCGGCGAGGGCGAGGTGCTCGTCGCGAACCACTACCTCTCGCTCGACCCCGCGATGCGCGGCTGGATGAAAGAGGGACGCTCCTACATTCCGCCCGTGGAGTTGGGGGACGTCATGCGGGGCGGGACCTATGGCGAGGTGCTGCGCTCCAACCACCCGACGCTCGCGCCCGGAGACCGGGTCGTGGGCATGCTTGGCTGGCAGAGCCACGCGCTGAGCAAGGGCGACGACCTCTACCGCGTGCCCCCAGAGGTGACGGGTCCCCAGGCCTTGGGGGTGCTCGGCATGACCGGGCTGACCGCCTACTTCGGGCTCCTCGACGTCGGCCGCCCGCAGGAGGGGGACACGCTCTTGGTCTCGGGCGCGGCCGGCGCGACGGGCTCGGTGGTCGGGCAAATTGGCAAGCTCATGGGCTGCAAGGTGATCGGCGTGGCAGGCACCGAGGCCAAGTGCGCTTGGCTGACCGAGGAGTTGGGGTTTGACGGCGCGATCAACTATCGGACGTCGCCGGACCTCACCAAGGCGGTCTACCAGGCGACGGGCGGCAAGATCGACGTCTACTTCGACAACGTCGGGGGGGAAATGCTCGACAGCGCTCTGGCTTGCCTCAACCGCGGGGCTCGAGTCGTGGTGTGCGGCGCGATCTCGCAATACAACAGCGACTCGGCCACGGGCCCCGCGAACTACCTCTCGCTTCTCGTGAACCGAGCCCGGATGGAGGGATTCATCGTGTTCGACTACGCCCCTCGCTACGACGAAGCGCGAGTCGAGCTCTCCCGTTGGGTCCAGGAGGGGAAAATCAAGCACCGGGAGGAGATCGTCGACGGCCTCCGCAACGCGCCCCAGGCCATTTTGCGCCTGTTCGACGGCAACAAGCAGGGGAAGCTCTTGATTCGAATCGGGTCCTAGTCGCGGACCGGGGTGAGCTTCCCTGCTCGAACTCGATAGGCCTGGGTCGGGAGGGAGTGCGCTCCGCTCGGGAGGAGGATCGTGTGCCCGGCTCGGAGCTTGGCGACCTCGAACCGCGCGCCCGAGAGCGGTCGCTTGGCCTGGCAGGTCCCTAAACGACGAAGGCGAACGATCGTGACGGCGCCGCGGCCCAGGACGGCTCCGCGCCCGTCCGGACCGACCACGAGCGCGGTCCGTTCGTCGACTCCGATTCCCAGCGGCGCGGCGCAGGTTCGATCGGCCTTGAGACGTGCGAGGAAGACTCCCAGCCGCCCGAGGCGTTGGCGCTTCCCGAAGTGGGTGTCGGTGATCACGCCCTTGAGGAGTGGGATCGGGATCAACTTCGGCGCCAACTGGACTCGCGGGCCGTAGGGGTCGGCGAGGGCCAGCGGCGAGCGGACCGTTCCTTTGCTCGCGGAGAACACGAACTCGCCCAAGACCGCTAGCCCTGCGCTCGTCCCTCCGATCACCGCCCGTCGAGACCAGGCCGCCGCGAGCGCCTTGGAGACCGCCGTGCCGCGCCAGTAGCGGAGGTAGGTCGCCTGATCTCCGCCCGCGAGGAAGATCGCCTCCGCTCCCGCCAGGCTCTTCGCGACTCGCGGATCGTTGGCGAGGGCGCGTGAGGTCACCAAGAGCGTCTCGACCGAGTCGCAGCCTCCGATCGTGTTGAGGAGGTAGTCGTTGTAGCCGTCGCTGCCGCTGGTCCGAAGCACGACGACGTCGCCCCCGGAAATGTAAGGGCGCCACCAGCGGAACGCGGCGTCGACGTCTGCCCCTCCGCCCATCAGGATCAAGGCGGGGCCCTTGGGGCTCCGCTTAGCGTCGGCCGCGTTTCCGACCCGGTATCTCACGAGCGGGGGAGCTTTGTCCTGGGCCCAAGCGGGCAGGGCGAGGACGAGCAGCAGTAAGAGCGACGCGCGCCTCATGGCGACTCGGGGCCAAGGTCGAAGCTCGAGAGGTCGCCCCCGCTGAGGAAGGTCTTGAGTTGGCTGACGACGAGCTCCGCTCCCGACTGCTCGAAGGTCGAGCACATAAGCAGGCCCGTGACGCGTCCTTGGGCGTCGGGGCCGATCAACTTCGCGGCGTAGCTCGTGGAGGAAGTCGTCACGCCCCCCTCCGAGTTGTTGACGTTCTCACTGCTCGTGACCGCCGGCGGTTGAAGCTCGGAGAGCTCCCCCTCTCTGTAGCGAAGCGTGATCCACCACCAGCTCGTGCGCAGGACCCAGCGTCCGGCCGAGAGGTCGAGGGTCTTCGACTCCTGAACACCGGCGCAGGCCAGGATCGTCAGCACGGCCGCTCCAACCCACTCCCAAGAATCGGCGGCGGGGTAGAGCCAGTAGATCGCGGCCAAGACCGCTGGGAGGAGGAACACGCTGCAGCCGACTCCGAACACCCAGCGGGAGTTGGCGACGACCAGGAGCCCAGCCCGCGGGACCTTCAGGCTCATGACGCTCACGAGCAGCGCTCGGAGGCCATGGGTGTAAAGGGGACATGGCTTGGAGGGGCGTGCACAGGGGGATCGTCGCACGATCGATCGGGGTTGAGTCCTGGCCGAGCCGGGAGACCGACTCCCTGAGAGAGGTCTCGGCCGGGGACCCCTAGACTTTGGTACGAATTCACGAAGGATCCAGGCGCGGTCCTCGTTACGGAAGACTGCGCCTGGCTCTGGCCGGAGGGACCCTCATGAGACTCGAAGCCTCCCTGGCGCTCTGCCTCTTGCTCGGCGGCGTCGCCCTCGCCAAGGACCCGCCCAACACCCTGAGCAAACGCGAGACAAAGGAGGGGTATCAACTCCTGTTCGACGGGACGACGCTGACTGGCTGGGCGCCGCGCGGGAAGGCGGTCTGGAGCGTCAAGGACGGTGAGATCGTGGTCGAGGCCGGGCAAAGGGGCGTGCTCGGTTCTCTCGTGGCTGCTTCGGACTTTCGGCTCAAGCTCGAGGTCTGGATTGACGGCGTCGCTAACTCGGGTGTGTTCCTCCGCGCGCCTGGCTCGGGTGCCTTGGGTCAACAGAACGCGTACGAGGTCAACCTCTACGACGCGCACCCCACGTGGCCGACGGGGAGCGTCAACGGAGTCGCCAAGAGCCGAGGCAAAGTCAAGACGAGCGGCCGCTGGAGTCGGATCGAAGTCACGGCCAAGGGCGTGCGCCTCCAGGTGAAGGTCAACGGCAAGATCGCGGTCAAGACCAAGGACACGCGCCACCGAGAGGGGTGCTTTGGCCTCCAATACAACGGCCAAGGGGTGGTCAAGTTCCGCAACCTCAAGCTCCTTCCGCTCGCGCCGACCTGGCGACACATCTTCGACGGCCGCACGCTCTCGGGCTGGGCTCGGCGGGGTGACGCGAACTGGAAGGTCGCGAACGGACTCTTGGTCGCCAAGAGCGGGTCTGGTGTGCTGGCCACGAAGGAGAGCTTCAGCGACTTCCGCCTCCGCCTCGAGTTTTGGATCGACGACGACGCCAACTCGGGTGTGTTCCTGCGCGCGCCGACGACGGGCACGATCGGTCAGGCCAACGCCTACGAGGTCAACCTCTTTGACGCGCACCCCAAGTGGCCCACAGGAAGCGTCAACGGCGTCGCCAAGAATCCCCACGGACCCAAGACCACCCGGCGCTGGAACACGCTTGAGGTCCTCGCCCAAGGCGCGAAGCTCGTCGTGACCCTCAACGGGGAGGCCGTCGTGACCACCAACGACCCCAAGCACAGCGCAGGCTCTCTCGGGCTGCAATACAACGGGCGCGGGGTGGTCAAGTTTCGCAACGTCCGGATCCAACCGGTTCGCTAGTCGCTGTTCGAGAACGCGCGCTAGCCCATCCAGCCATCGAAAAAGAGCAGACCTCCCTTAGCCTTCGCAGGCCGTGCCCGAGTCCGTGCCCGCCTAAGCCAGGGAAGCCTCAATGTCCGGATTCGACCACGAGAAGCTTGACGTCTACAGGATCGCGATCGCCTTCGTCGTGATCGCGAACGACGTCGTTGAGGCCCTGCCGAGGGGCCGGGGATACCTTGCTGATCAGTTGCAGCGCCACGCTCGCACCACCCATAGCCACCTCAGCTCCAGAGATGGCATTTCTAACGGACAATCCGAGACCTTAGCGCCCACGGACCACCTGACCGAGAGGACGAAGATCGGGCACGGGCACGGGCACGGGCACGAGTCGCCTGGACCGTTGCAGCGGCGGGCCTTCGGCCCGCCTTCGCACTTCTCGAACAGAGCCTAGCGAAGCGGCACCCTCGAGTTCACAAATGTGCGGGAAGGACGTGTGGCGGATCACGTCTGCGCCTTGCTCCTCGGGGAAGGGCGCGCCCAGGACCTGCGCGGTTGCGTTGGTGCTCAGGAGGGCTGCCATGGCGTCGAGGTCCGACGCGTTGAAGGCCTCGACGAAGAGAGGGAGAGGTTGACTCATTTTGGGGCCTGCTCAGTCGTCCCCGGCGCGGAAGCGCTTGAGGAGTTGGGTCGGCGCGCGGCGCTGCCAGGCTGCCAGGAGCAGGCCGTTGAGGTCGGGCTCCTCAATGTTTGGGAGAGACACGCGGAGGGCTGCGAGCTTCTTGCCCCACATTTGCTCTTGGCAGGCGTCTGGGTGGGCACTAGCTGCCTCACGGATCTCGCCTTCGCCCAGCATGATGTGCATGTGCTCTTCGTCGGGGAGGTTGGCGAAGACCTTCTCCGCGACCCGAAACGAGGGGATTCCGTGATAGGGCTGTTCGGTGGTGTCCGGTAGGGCCAGGGCCAAGGTGCGTGCGGCGTCGCTGTCGACCATAGAGCGCTCTCCTAGGGGCTGTCAGAGGTGCATGCGCCGAGAGGCGCTGTTGGGCTAGTCCGTGTTGGACGTTTCCGCGGGGGTCGGGGGAGTTGCAGGAGCCTCTGCCACGACTTCTTTGGGTGGCGAATTCTTGCTTGGCGAAAAGGGGACCGCGTGGGCGGCTTCCTCTGGGTCCCACTCTTGCTCGATCGCGAGGAGTTCGGCTGCGACCTTCGCGCGGAAACCGGCTGAGTCCCCCTTGAAGTCGCGAGAGTCGATCGGGGTGCGGAATCGCCCGTGGAGTGTGGAGAAGGGGAGAGGAATCTGGGTCCGATCCCAGGTGGCGGTCAGGAGCTTGCGCCGGGTCGGGAACACGCCGGAGATCACTATGCAGGCGTCGGTCGCGAGGGCCAGTCCAATGACTCCCCGGTGGACGGTGCTTCGTGGGCCGCGAGGGCCGTCGACGGCTAGGAGGGCTGGCGTGCCAGAGCTCACGAGCTCGATCAACTGAGCGAGGGCGGCGCCGCCGCCCTTGTCCTTGCCCTTCTTGCGGGTTGAGCCGCGCACGGGAATGACGCCCCGAACTCGACAGAGGGGGACGAGGGCGTCTCCGTCTCTGGAGGCCGAGACCATGGCCGCAATCGGTGTGTCGTCGCTGAGGAAGATAAAGCTCAGTTGGTGCGCGTGAAGGATCGCGTAGACGTAGCGGCGACCCGCTTCACGCAAGGCTGGGCGGGGGTCGTCGGCGACGCGAATCCGTAGCGTGAGCCGCCAGAGGACGAGGATCACGGCACCGAGGCAGCCAAGGCACTGGAACAGAAAGCGGCGCATGTCGGCCTAGTCTAGCCCAGAGGACGAACAGGCCCGCTCAGCGGGGGGATTGCGGTTTGCCTCCGGTTTAGGAGCTGAGCTCGAGTCGCATCACGAGGATCTCGGCGTCCTCGTCTGGGTCCCGCGCCACGACTTGGAATCCAACCTCTGCGAACGTTGACTGCGCCCCGCGGTAGCTCCGGGGCTCGTCCCAGGGGTCGGTTGGGTAGGCCTCGAGCGCGCTCGCTCCGTGTCGAGTCGCCTCGTCGACGAGAGCCAACACGACGCGCTTGCTGAGGCCCTGCCCGCGATGCTTGCTCGCGATCGCCAAGCAGCCAATGCTCCACACCTCGTGGCTGGTAGGGGTCAGCCGGCTGCCAAGCTTGCGGGCCATGAGCGGGAAGCCCGTCTTGGGCCCAGCTCCCGTCCAAGCGACCAGTCGCCTCGTGGACTCCTCTCCCTCCCAGACGAGAAAGCCCACGTGCTCTCCGGCCAGGACTCGACGCGTCGTTTCGTCGAGGTTCGGCTTGGCCGGATTGGAGCAGCGTTGCGCCCAGTCGCTGCCGTGCGCGGTCCACACGGCGCAGAAACAGCCCCCGAATCCGCGCTCGGCGAGTAAGGCTCCAAAGAGGGGGAGTGTGGCTTCGCTCAGGGCTTGGAGGGTCAGGCTTGGCGACGGCACGAAGGAAGAGCCCGGGCGCTAGAGCGGGGCGACCTCTAGCGTCGCCGGTCGGTCGCGGCCGAGGGACTTGAGGTAGAGGACGTGACTTCGGAGCGCCTTCCAGAGCGTCGGGTTGCTGCGGTGCTGAACCCCGAACTCGGCGCAGACCTCTTGAACGATGCCGGTGATCGCCGGGTAGTGAATGTGTCCGACGCGAGGGAAGAGGTGGTGCTCGACTTGGTAGTTGAGGCCGCCGAGGTACCAGGTCAGGAACGGGTTCTTGGGGCAGAAGTTGGCGGTCGTCGCGAGCTGGTGCTCGGCCCAAGGGAGGCTCAACTCATTGCTGGTCGGGATCGAGGCGAACTCCACGTCTTGGACGCAGTGGGCCATTTGGAACACGGTGCCGAGGGTGACCCCGGCGACTCCCGCCATGATGAAGTAGGAGGCAATGACCCACTCGGGCGAGCGGGAGAGGAACACGAGCGGGATCACGAACACCCAGGTGTAGAAGAAGGCCTTCCCGCCGAAGAGGAGGAGCAAGTCCCACCCTTTCGGGCGCACGAGGGGCTGGTCGCTGATCTGTCCGGTTAGGTAGGAGCGGTAATCGTCTATGAAGTGCCACTTGACCGGCAGGAGCGCGTAGGCGGCCCACAGATACCAGTGCTGAAGCGAGTGCCAAGGCCGACGGCGTTGGCCCTCGGCCATTCGCAAGAAGGGCTGAGCCTCAATGTCGTCGTCGAGCCCTTCGACGTTGGGGTAGGTGTGGTGCAGCACGTTGTGCTTGAAGTTCCACATGTAGGAGCTGCCGCCGACCAAGTCGAGGACACCGGCCATGGCGCGATTCCAAAACCCACTCTCTGAGTAAGCCTTGTGCCCTCCGTCGTGCATCACGCTGAACCCGATCCCAGCTATGAAGAAGCCCGCGATCGGACCCAAAATGGCTAGGTGCCACCAGGCGGTCGCCCAGACCATGATCGCGGTCCAGGAGGCGGCGAGTCCGACGATCAGAACCAGAGTTTTGAACCACATCGCAGGGCCCGCAGCGGCGCGGGAGAGACCCGAGTCCGTGAAGTAAGCGTCGACGCGGCGGTTGAGCTCAGCTCGGAGGCCGGTGTGGCGCGGAAACTTGACCTTCTTTGCCTTGCTTGGCGCGGGCGCCGCGACGGCCTCCACCGAACCCACAGCTTCAGCGCTCGTGCCGGAGGCAGTCTCGAGCGGATTTGCAGACGCGACGCTCATGGAACTTCTCTCAGGTGCGCGGGAGTTCTGAGGGGTGGGGTCGACCCGCTCTGCTCTTCAGAATCCCTGCTCTTCAGAATCCCTGCCCGGCAGGGGCCGGGATTGTAGACAAGGGACAGGCGCTTGGCCCGTGAAATTCCGGATCAAGTGATCTATTCCTGAGACGAGTTGCCCGGACCTAAGGCACTTGAGAGCCTGGCCCAATGGTAAAGCCGCGCCAGAAGAAGAAACGTCGCCAGGCCTCGGTCTCGTTCTGGTCGCAGAACGCCAAGCCCCTGATCGGACTCGCAGCGGGCGTTCTGGTGGCGGGGATCGTGTTCGTGGTGGCTCGCTCCTCGGCGCGGGGAGAGGCGAACGAGAAAATCGCCGCCGAGCTCGCGCTCTTGGCAGGGGAGGGTCTCTCGATTGAGTTGACCGACTTGGACCCCGAGCCCTCGCGGAGTCTGCAGGACGCCTGCCGGTCCCATGCCCCCCGGGAGCTGAGCGCGGCCACGCAAGACGTGCTCTGGGACGAGTCGACGCCGATATCCCTGCTGAGCCCCGACCGGCGCCCGCAGCGAATCGAACTCACGACCAAGCAGCGCAAGGCGCTGACTCGATCCGCCAAGGACTGCGAGCCGCTCCTCGTGGCGCTGCTCGAGACGGACGGAATGACCCAAGACACCGCGACGCTGCTCGTGGTCACGAATCCGGGCGGGGACTTGGACCCCAGCGATCCCCGTCCGGCCCTGCTCCTAGCCAGGGAAGCCCTGCAGTACCGCGTGGTGCTGGCGGTCGAGAAGCGAGCGGTCGGGAAGGCTTGGAAAACGGTCGAGCGCATGATCGCGATCGCGGGGCGGCTGGAGGGGCCGGGGACCCAATGGCGCCAGGTCTCAGACGCCTGGGTCCAAGCGGTGTTCGACGCGATCACAGGACTCCTCGCGAGCCTCCCCCCGCCCGCCGCTGACACCTCGAAGCGGATCCGGCGAGGACTGACCAAGCTCGAAGACACCGCAGGCGTCCAACTCTGCCTACGCGCGGAGTTCGCGCGGCTGCTCGTGATTTCGCGTGGCCTCCTGGAAGAAGACTCAGAGGGCGAGGCCTTCGTGCGCCGCGAACTGGAACCCGACACTGCGGGGAAGCTGATCAAGGTCGCGCGCGCCTTTCAGGGCCGCATCCTCGCGGACCGAGTCGACCTCGTTCGCCTGCAGGCTCGCTTGATTCGAGCCAGCGCCCTCCCAGCGCACCAGTCTGGGGTCGAGGCGGGGGCGGTCGGAGAGGAGCTTCGAGCCTTGCCACGAACCCATGTCGTCAACCACCTCTGGGGTGGGGAGGGCGTTCGACAGCTCGCCGAGCACCAGCCCGTACGCGTCGCGCGACTCCGGTTGGCCCGCATGGCCCTTGCGTTGGCGGCCCAAGAGGAGCTCCCCAAGTCTGCTCCTCGTGCCCTCGTCGACCCCTTTTCGTCCAAGGGGTCGCCGCTTCGTTGGCGTCGGATCGGTCCGCGCGAAGGGGTCCTTTGGAGCCCTGGCTCGGACGCCGATCTAGAGCTCGATCGGGGGGAGTTTACGCCCGAGGGCGAAGCCCCTCCCTTTCACTGGGTGCGCCTCGAGCTTCGTCTTCCCCAAGGCTCGTGAGGCCCGCAGCGCTAGGTGTGGCCGAGAATGCTCCCTAGCTCCTGTTCGAACTCCTCTTCGCTCGAGCAGTAGCGAGCGACCTCCTCGCGGATCTGGCGGGCGAGGCGCTTTCGCGCCCGGTGGAGGTCTACGCGGACTTGGCCCGGGGTTAGCCCTTGGGCCTCGGCGATTTCGCCAGGCGTGGCCCCGTCGGAGACGCGAACCAAGAGCTCGTGCTGGCGAGCGCTCTGGGCCTCGACCGCCTCCAGAGCGCGAGCCACCAGGTGCGCGACCCAGCACTCGTCAAACTCAGCAGAGCTGGACTTCGGGTCGATCGGATCGTGTTTGATCGCGCTCAAGGAGACCTGTGACAGCTCTCCGCCTCGCTTGGCTGCCTGGGCTCGCCTGGACCTCTGGCGAAGGACGTTGGTCGTGATCCCCAACAGGTAGCTGCGAAAGCGGCCTCGCTCCCGGTCGGCCTTGGAGAGGAGATCGTTGGCGAACAGGCGCAGGAAGACCTCTTGGACGACGTCCTCGCTGTCTTCCCGCGATTGCCCGCGCCTCCTCACGAAGGTCAGGAGGGGCGCGCGATAGCGAGCGACGAGGGCTTCGATCGCCGTCGGTTCCCGAGCGCCCGCGTCGGCCAACTGAGACCACATCGTCGTTAGGAACATGAGCGGAGTATACGGTCGAGGGGGGCGTCTCCGAGCCGCCCTCTCGCTCGGGCGGCGGCGGGTCGCTGAGGCGCGTCAGCGCGCGACGGTGGCGGACTCGAGACGCCCCTCTCGCCTCGAGGGCGAGGCGTGGGGTAGAACGGAGATCGAGTCCGGGCGTGAAGCGCGTCGTCGGGGCGAGGGTGGCAGTGTCAGAAGAACGCGACCTCGAGCGAGCGCTCAACCTCCTCAAGGGACAGGACCTGACCGGGTCTCCGCCGGCCGAGCTGGGAAGGGACCTGGGCACCCCCCCCGCGACCCTGCGTCCAAGTGACCTCCTCGAGGGGCGCTATCGCGTGGTTCGCCTGCTCGGGAGAGGCGGAATGGGGACCGTGTTCTTGGGTCAGGACGAGGAGCTTGGGCGACGCCAGGTGGCGATCAAGGTCCTCTCGCTCGAGAGCGAGGCCGCCCGCGAGCGCTTCGCGCGCGAGGCCGAGGTCACGGCTCGGATTCGTCACCCGAACGTGATCCGGATCCACTCCGCGGGGCACTCGCACGGTCAGCACTACCTGATCTACGAGTTCGTCGAGGGGGGGCGGTCGCTGGGCGACGCGTTCGCCGAGCGTCCGCTCGAGGAGCGCTTGGACTTGCTCGAGCAAGTGGCGAGCGGTCTCGCAGCAGCCCATGCGCTCGGGATCATTCACCGCGACCTCAAGCCAGAGAACGTCTTGATCCTTCCCACAGGCGATGCCGTCGTGGCCGACTTCGGCCTCGCCGGCCTGGGGACGAGCTGCTTGACCAACACCGGACAGACCTTGGGGACGCCCGCCTACATGGCCCCCGAACAGATCCGTGGCGACAGGCCGACGCCGGCCTGCGACGTGTGGGCGCTCGGGCTTCTGCTCTACGAGTGTGTCTACCGACGCCACCCCTCATTGACGGAGGGGCTGACCCTCCACGACCTCTTGGCCCAGCTCTACAACGCTCAGTTCGACTTTCCCCCGGGTCCCGC
Organism: Planctomycetota bacterium; assembly: GCA_016765095.1. Classification (GTDB taxonomy): domain Bacteria; phylum Planctomycetota; class J058; order J058; family J058; genus NORP233. The sequence goes on from JAESQQ010000592.1 coordinate 18,920, forward strand.
CAAGGGACTGCGCTTGCTCCTGCGGCGAACGCTGGTCGTCGACCCCAGCAAGCGCCCGAGCGACGCCGCAGAGTTCCGTCGCGAGCTGCGCGCGGCTCGCCGAAGGGTGTCCCCGAGCCTCCGGCGCGCCGCGCTCGGCGGGGCCTTCGTCGCGGGAGTCGGGCTGACCTTCGTGGTGGGCTCGGGTCTGTTCTCGCCTCAGGCGCCGCCCCCCTCTCCCGTCCCCTCCGCTGAGAGGA
>JAESQQ010000593.1 GCA_016765095.1 Planctomycetota bacterium
GCGCCTCGACGCGCCGCTGGGCGCGGTGTGGCTCAGCTCGCCGGTCCCGATTCACCGCCTGGTCGCCGCAGACGCCTACTCCCGCTCCCCGCTGGGTCGCAGCGAGCTGACCCGCTTGATCCGAGCGCTGGTCGACCCCGTCGCGGTCAATCGAATGTTCGCGCTGTTCGCGCTCGAGCGCGTCTTGGCTCGCCGCCTCTCCCGCGAGGAATACGAGCCGACCGCTCCCCCGGCTCGGCGCAACGGGCAAGTTCGTGAGCTCTTAAAGACCCTCCCCAAGCAGTAGCGCCGAGCAGCCCCTAAACTCCCACCCGTGTCCTCCCTGCTCCGAGTCCGTCGCGCCCAGTCGCCCCTCAAGGGGCGAGTCCGTGTCCCTGGCGACAAGTCGATCAGCCACCGGGCGATCCTGTTCGCGAGCCTCGCCGAAGGGGTCAGCGAGATCGAGGGGTTCCTCGACGGCGCCGACTGCAACGCGACCTGCGGGGTGATCCGCGCGCTCGGGATCGAAGTCGAAGCCCCGAGCCCGACCCGACGGATCGTGCACGGCCGCGGCCTCGAAGGCTGGCGCAAGCCGACTCAAGTCCTGGACTGCGCCAACTCCGGGACGACGCTCCGGCTCCTGCTCGGCCCCTTGGCCGGGAGACCCTTTACGGCGGTCCTGACCGGGACGCCCCAGCTCTGCTCGCGGCCCATGGGTCGTGTGACCGTCCCGCTCCGCGAGCTCGGCGCCGAGATCACAGGCGCCGCCGAGAGCACCCGCGCCCCGCTCACGATCCGAGGCGGCGCCCTGAGCGGACTCGATCACCGCTCCCGGGTCGCGAGCGCTCAGGTCAAGAGCTGCCTCCTCCTGGCCGGCCTGTTCGCCCCAGGCGGCGTCCGAGTCACCGAGCCCGCAGCCTCCCGCGATCACACCGAGATCCTGCTCGCCTCGATGGGGGCCCCCCTCGTGCGCGCCGGCCTCCAAGTCTCGATTTCACCGCCGACCTCGCCCCTGCGCCCGATTCAACTCGAGGTCCCCGGAGACCCGAGCTCCGCGGCGTTCCTGCTCGTCGCCGCTGCGATCGTGGCGGGGAGCCACGTCCGCCTCGAGCGCGTCGGAACGAACCCCACCCGCTCCGGGCTCGCGGCCGCGCTCCGCTCAATGGGAGCCGACCTCGTCGAGTCGTCTTCGCTGGACCTCTCGGGCGAGCCAACCGCCGACCTCGTGCTCCGCCAGGCCCCGCTGCGAGGGATTCGCCTGGCTGGGGCCGAGATCGTGCGCGCGATCGACGAGCTCCCCGTGTTTGCGGTCGCGGCCACCCAAGCCGAGGGCGAGACGGTGATCGCAGACGCCGGCGAGCTGCGGGTCAAGGAGACCGACCGGATCGCGACCACGATCAGCGAGCTCCGCAAGCTGGGCGCCGAGATCGAAGAGCGCCCGGACGGAATGGTGATTCACGGCCCAACCCCGCTCCGGGGCTGCGACGTCGAGAGCCACGGAGACCACCGCCTGGCCCTGGCCCTCGCGGTCGCAGGCCTCGTCGCTGAAGGCGAGACCGTGATTCATGGAGCGGAGGTCACCGGCGACAGCTTCCCCGGCTTCGCCGAGACGCTCGCCCGCCTGGGCGGCGAGATCGTGGAGGAGAGCTCATGACCCCGCTCACGCGGCTGCGTTTCTTGACCGCCGGCGAGAGCCACGGCCCTCGACTGACTGGAATCCTCGAAGGGATCCCAGCCGGCCTGGCCCTGGACCTCGAAGCGATCCAAGGCGAGCTGGCTCGCCGCCAACGCGGCGTCGGCTCGGGGCCCCGCATGAAGCTCGAACGGGACCAGGTCAAGATCTCGGGTGGCTACACCGGCGGCCGCACGACCGGCGGCCCCCTCGCGCTCACGATCGAGAACCTGGACTGGAAGAACTGGCGCGAGCGCGAGATCGAGCCCATGACCAAGCCTCGCCCCGGTCACGCCGACCTGACAGGGGCGATCAAGTATGGGCACCGCGAGCTGCGCCCCTCCCTCGAGCGGGCCAGCGCCCGTGAGACCGCGCTCCGAGTCGCGGCCGGCGCGATCTGCAAGCAGCTCCTCGAGGCGCTCTCTGTCGAAGTCGGCGGCTACGTCGTCCAGCTCGGCGGGATCTCCCTGAACCATCCCCCGAGCGCCGATCCCGAGGACCATCGAGCGCGCTTTCGGGCCGCCCTCGCCAACGACTTCTGCGCGCCCCTCCCCGCCAAGGGAGAGCTGATCGAGCGCCTCGGGGCCGAGGTCAAGGCGGCGATCAAGGCCAAGGACACACTCGGAGGAGTCCTCGAAGTCGTCGCGCTCGGACTTCCTCCGGGGTTGGGGAGCTTCGTTCAGTGGGATCGCCGGCTCGAGGCGCGCTTGGCCTTTGCGCTGATGAGCATTCAAGCGATCAAGGGAGTCGAAGTCGGCCCAGCCTTCGAGAGCGCGACCAAACGCGGGACCGAAGTCCACGACGAGATCTTCTTGGGAGAGGCGGGCGACTTGGTTCGTCGGACCAATCGCGCGGGGGGCCTAGAGGGGGGGATCACGACCGGCGCGCCCCTGATCCTGCGCGCGGCCAAGAAGCCGATCTCGACCACGCTCAATCCCCGCCAAACCGTTGACCTGGCCACGGGCCAGCCCGCCTTGACCAGCTATGAGCGGAGCGACTTCTGCGCCCTCCCGCGCGCGGTCCCGATCGCGGAGGCCATGGTCGCGCTCGTGCTCGCCGACGCGCTCCTCGAGAAGCTGGGCGGCGACTCGCTCGAGGAGCTTCAGTCCCGCCTCGCCACACTTCGTCGCTCGCACCTCGACGACCTCCCCATGGACGGCACGCCCTGGCGGCTGGACTATGCCGACTGATCCTTGGGCGCTGGCCGCCTCCATACCGTCCCAAAGCGACACTAGATATCAGATCGAGGTCGCCCCAGGCCTCAGCGCGCGAGCCGGAGCCCGCCTCCTCGCCTGGGGGCTCCGCCCGGGCCCGATCGCTGTGATCAGCGAAGCCTCCCTGCTCGACCTCCACGGGGCGCCGCTCCTCGCGAGCCTTCGTGCGGCGGGCTTTCAGCCCACGCCCTGCCTCGTCACGGGCGGCGAGGCCCACAAGACCCTCGCTGCTGCGGCCAAGTGTTATCCCCTCTTGGCGGCCGCTGGCGTCGACCGCTCCTCGACGGTGCTCGCGTTTGGGGGTGGGGTCGTCGGCGATTTGGCCGGCTACGTCGCAGCGACTTGGATGCGCGGGGTGCCCCTCGTTCAAGTCCCGACGACGCTCTTGGCCATGGTCGACAGCTCGGTCGGTGGCAAGACGGCGGTCGACTTGCCCCAAGGCAAAAACCTCGTCGGGGCGTTCAAGCAACCGGAGGGGGTCCTAAGCGACCCCTCGCTCCTCGCGACGCTCCCGCTCGCGGAGCTGCGCGCGGGGTTGGGCGAAGTCGTCAAGCACGGCCTGATTGGGGCCCCGGCGCTCTTCACGCGGCTGCTCAACGCTCCCGCCGAGTTCGCGACCGGGAGCGACGATGAGGCTTGGTCGTCGCTGGTCCGCGAGGCCGTCGCGGTCAAGGTTCAGATCGTGAACGAGGACCCCTACGAGCGCGGTCGGCGAGCGGTCCTCAACCTCGGCCACACCTTCGGGCACGCGTTTGAGCTCTGCTCCGGCTACACCCTCCGCCACGGGGAGGCGGTCGCAGTCGGGCTCGTGGCGGCGGCTGAACTCGGCGTAGGGCTCGACCTAGCGCCGGCTTCGCTCCCCGACGAGATCCGCGCCTGCCTGACAGGGCTCGGCCTCCCGACCTCGCTAAAGGGGATCGATCCCAGCGCAGCCCGCCAGGCCATGGGGCAGGACAAGAAGAAGCGCGCGGGCTTGCTTCGGTTCGTCGTCCCGCAGTCTGTGGGAGACGTGGCCCTCGTGGCCGACCCTGGACCCCCCGTCGACGCGGCTCTCGAAGCAGTCCTGCGCCCCTCGGCCGCGCAGGCTGACTAAATAGCCCCTCTTTTCACGGGCGCGTACGGCGAGCCCTGGCTATCGTTTGGGTGTGGACGAAAAGGTGTTCATTTACCTCCGCTTGGTGCTTGGCACCGAGACCCTCGCGACGAGCAAGATTCGGGAGCTGGCAGGCTTGGGCTCCCTCCTCGCGCAGTTCCTCCACCAGACGCTTGAGCAGGGTGTCGAGCTCCCGCCCGAGGCGGACGAGAATCAAATCCCTGCCCTGGACTACGTCGACGCCAACACCGAGGAGGTGCTGATTCGTTTCCGCGCCGATCCCGAGGCTCGAGTCCAGGTGATCGAGGGGAGGATCCCGCTCCCCTACCAAGCGCGAATGCTCGACCCCGCCACGTCGCAGGTCTCCCTCCAGAGCTTCGCCCAAAACGTCGCCAAGGACATTCCCGATCAAAAGCGCCGCGAGCTGAGCGAGCGCCTCGCCCGAGCCCAGATCGACGTCCTCGATCAGATCCGCGAGAACATGGACGACGAAGGCCGGTTCGAAGTCCGAGTCCCCGCCTAGGTCCCCGCCCGAACCTCGTGGGTCGTTGAGTGGTCTTCCAGCGAGTCACCCTCATAGAGAACGCGTTCGCCGACTGCCTCTGCGATCCAATCCACGAGCCGGTTCGTTTCGAACACCCACAGGCTCGTGGTCACGAAGTGAGAGAACGACCACTCGAGGGGAAACAGGTAGCCGTAGGGACTGCCCCGTGGGCGAGGTGACTTCCCGTCGAGGAGCGCGACTGCGGTACTCCGAGTCATGCGGAGCATGGCTTGCGCCCACCGTCCCCGGAGAGCGCCCCGCCGTGAGGCCTCGAGAGCGATCGAAGCCTGCGTCACTTCTCTGCGGTGCATGCTGCTCGGCTCGTAGAGTTCCTCTTGGATCGCAAACACGAAGGCGTCGAGGCCGCCCTCTCCCGACTCCTCTCGCCAAAAGTCCGCCGCGTGCCAACACAGGGCGAGTCGCACGAAGGGAATCGCCGCGGACACGCGGGCTTCGAGCACACCCGTCCAGGTCATGAGGTCGTCTAGAGCCTCGAGGGTCTGCCCCAGCGCGAGACAGGCTGCTGGATACCGAGCGTAGGCCGCCGTTTCAATCCGCTTGAGGCTCACTTCGCCCGTCCGAAGGCGCTCGCGGAGGAGCGCTCCTTCGGCCGCGGGATCGCCAGTTGATCGCCAGCAGCGCTCCAGCTCTTGTCGTCGCTCGTCCCTCAGCGAGAGCCGACCGCGAGACGAGGGCCCAGCCAGGCAACTGGGCCGGGGCGAAGACAGGGGAACAGGGAGGGGTCAGGACTCACGCAACCTTGGACGACCCAAGTCCCCAAGCCTGTCGGAGACGCTCGGGCGGCCAAGCAGGGGTCCCCTGGCAGGACGAGGCCCGATCCCAAGGTTCGGGTGGCAGCACCCGCGAGCAACTGCCACTCTGAATCCATGCCAGCTCGCCTGGCGGAAGGGGGAGAGCATGACGCTCAGAACCATCGCGGTCGGTGTCTGCCTCACACTCGCCTGTGGGGCGCTTGCGACTGCCAAGCCGAAGAAGAAGAAGAAGCAGCAGCAGCAGCAGCAGCAGGGCAAGCCGAGCAAGGCGCTCAAGTCAGCCTTCAAGGAACTCCGCAAGCTCAAGAGCTACCGGGTCGACTTCTCGGTCAAGGGCGGGACGGCGAGGGGCGCCGGGCACACCGTCCAGAACCCAACCGTTAGCCACTCCTGGTCCGCTCAAGTTCGCGGCAGGGTCGACAACCTCAACGGTGGAGTCGCGTTTCGACTTCGGCGCGGTGGGCAGAGCGGCGCGATCCAAGACGGCGGGAACTGGAAGGCGCTCCTCGCGACCAGCCAAGGCCGCCTGATCGGTCGCCTGTTCAAGCGCCCCGAAGTCGCCCTCGGTGAGGCATTGCGCCACTCCAGGCGAGGGAAGTGGCTCCCCACCCCCAGTGACGGTCAGCCCTCCCTTGCCCCAGGCACGGCGGCGGCTCCCAGCCAGGGAACTCAGTCCCGCGCCGAGAGCAAGAAGAAGGCAAGCAGCGAGCAGAACAAGGCGCTGATGCACGTGATTCGGATCGAGGCGCCAGCCCAAGAGGCAGTCAAGCAGTTCAATCGGATCGTGGCCTCGGGCTGCTTCAGCGAGGGCTGAGGCGTCAGCGCAGCCTTGTCCCGTGCGGACAAGACCCTCACCAAGCAGATCTACCAAGTCACCCTCGACGAGACCAACACCAAGGTCATGACCCTCGTCGTGACGACCCTCTGTGCTCAGAAGGTCGGCGGCGGCCCAGTCAATCGGGCCCGGGCCTTCTCGAGTTCCCCCCACACCGCCTTCGTGGCGACTTATCGCTTCAGCGATCGCAACACGGGCTCGCGGTTCCGAGTTCCTGCCGCGGCGGGCAAGCTCCTCAAGTAGCAGCGGGCAAGCCTCCTCAAGTAGGAGGGTCGCGGGTCGCTGCCCCCAGCTAGTAGCCCTGCTTGGTGACTCTCGCGAGTCAGCGCGGAGTCTCCACTTCCTCCGGCTCGGCCTGGTCGGACCAGCCAGGCCTCACCCTCTCGCCGGTGTCAGAGACGCGCTTTGAACCAAAGCTCGGCCCAACTTGCAGCCATACGAAGAGGTGCTCGTCCTCGCTCAGAGCGATACGTGTCCACGCGAGCCAATCCGTGGACCGCGCCCAGTCTGCAACGTGAACGACCCAGTCACCGACCCGGTGACTTCCTTTCCAGAGCTGTGCTCCCCCGCCGAAAAACACGCTGGGCTCCGGAGCCGAACCGAGTGAGAACCAGGCGGACGAGGCGTGTCTCCAGCCCCAGCCTTCCCTCGTTCGGCGGAGGCGCTGAACCGAAACCTCGACGCGCGTGTTGAGAGGGAAGCGCTGCCTCGCCCCTGCGGCGTCGAACTCTGGACTCGCCACCCAACGTGCGATCTGGTCGGCTCGAACGCGTTCTAGGAGTCCGCTCGAGAAGGACCGCCGCGAGGCGCAGCTCATGTGGGGGGGCGGTCCCCACCAGACGCATACGGGGAGCCCCGAAGGCGTGTCGATTCGGACTAGCCACACACCTTGCAGGTTGAGCGCAGCTCCCCCTCCTAGTGGATCTGGGGCGACGAACGCGGGGCGGCCCCTCAGGCCGCTTAGGTCGAGACCCGAGTGCGTCGCGCGGAGCCAGTCGCTGAGCTTGCATGCCGTGGTCTGCTGGGAGCCGAAGGGAACCTTGGAGCAAGGAACGCAGCGAGCATGGTCCTCGCAGCGCGGGGGCCCCTGGTGGTAAAGACCGCAGTATCTTGGATCGTTAGGGCTCCCGATCCGAACGTCTTGGACGCGAGGCTCGTCAAGCGCGGGGGTCATGGCGTGCTCGGCCCAGAACACACCGTCGCGGCGGAATGAGGGCTTGCCCCTCGCTTCCCACTCCTCGAGGCTCCGAGGAAGACGTGCCGCGATCTCACGCGCGAGTCGCACGGCCGCTTCCGGGGGCTGTTCGGGGAGCGATTGGACTGGGGTTGGGCTGGCGCAGCCGGCGAGCGAGCCGAGGAGGAGGAAGGCGAGGATCCGCATTCGAGGACCCTAAGGCGCAGGGGCTTGGGCGCAAAGCTCTTGCCTGCGTGGCGTGCTATCGGCCTGGCTCGGCTCGGCCGGCAGGAAGAAGCATGGAGTAAGGGTGAGTGGGGCTCGTGATCGCGGCTGGTGGCACATTGTTGGGCTCGGCTGGGGATCGCCGCTCGGCTAGGACATGTCTTTGTCCGCGAGAGACGCGTGCTTCTAGGCGTCGGAGGTGGCCGGTAGAATGTGGATTCGAGGCTCGCACCTGCAGGAGTCTCTCTCCTCTGGAACCCC
>JAESQQ010000594.1 GCA_016765095.1 Planctomycetota bacterium
CTAGGCCGCAGTTGGCGCCGCCTCGTCCCTCGGCGGTGCCAACTGCGGCCTAGGGCCGCGAGCCTGGAGAGGGGTGCTCGGAGTGATCCGGGTCGCTTGAGTGGAAGGAGTGAGTCAAGGCGCTGGCACGATCCGGCGACCCGAATCACTCCTGCGCGTCTGCCTCCCTCACCAGTTTCCTTGGGACTCTGGCACGTGGAAGGACTCGAACCACGGGAAACTGGTGACGGATGCAGACAAGAGATCCGGATCCCCTTCGTTAGAGATGCCCTCGGCTAGAGATCCCCTCTCGGCTAGAGATCGCTGTAGATCGAGAGGTGGCCCGGATCGACGAGCATGCGCGGGTTCTGCATGTTGAGGCCAAAGGGCAGGGCCGGGAGCGGGATCGGGGGCAGCGCCGGCATCAGCGAGCCGAGGACCTGGGGCAGGATCGCCTTGAGGAAGTCCTCGATCTCTTGATCGCGGATTTGAACCGTCGGTCCCGGGATCACGTCAACTCCGGCCACCGTAGCTCGCAGGTTGTCGATCGCGATCTTGTTCGCCACGACGGAGACGTCGACTTCAGCGGTCGCTGCGAAGCGGAGGGTGAACAAGTGGAGGGGCGGCTGACCGTCCATGTAGTCGATCATGAGCCGGGCCTCAGCCTCTCCGAGGGAGAGCTGGTAGGGGACGCCGGGCTTGCTCCCAAACAGGAGCATCGGTGAGGCACCGAGGTCGACTTCAATCGTGAGCGGGGTGTCGGGGTCCGGGGCCAAGTCGCGCACGACTGGAATGAAGGGGTAGAGCATCTGGGCGGAGAGCTGAAGGGTCGTGCCAGGTTTGGGGGCGCGACCTTCGATCTTTCCTTGGATCCCGCCCGTCCGCCAACCGGCGTGGAGGAGCGCGTTGATCGCGTCGGACGAGATTCGGATTCCAAAGGCCTCAGGGCCGGGGACCATGGGGCGAGCAGGCGCGCCGCCCAAGGCGACGAAAGTCCCGGGGGTGTTCCAGACTGGGTTCTTAGCCGTGGCCATTGCGCCAGCCGTGAGGACGACGCCTTGCTGGACCGAGCCGAGAGCCTCATGGAGTTCGACCTTGAAGTCGAGTTCGTGGAGGGTCTGGGTGAGGGGGTTGGTGATTCCAACCGTGAGTGGTGTGTCGAGACCGACCATGGCCTTGGCCAGTTCGTCCGCGACGAGGTCCATCAGGAGCACCTCGAGCTTGTCCCGAACCGTGTTCTCGACCGTGCCGCGGAAGGGGCTCAGGAGAGCGGTAAAGAACCCGCTCGTCGTCGTGACCTTGAAGTTCTGGAACGTGATCTGGAGGGCGTCGAGTTCGAGGCCGAGCGCCTGCTTGTTGGCGCGAGCGGTCCCGGTGAACAGGCCCTGACTGATCTGGGCGTTGGCGAGGCCCGTTGCGCGATCGGCGGTAATGATCACGTTCGTGAGGCCGAAGCCAATGAACTCGGCGGCGGCCTCGAGGCGAACCATGTCGAGGTGCGCCCGGGCCCGGAGACCGGTCGGTGCGCCCTCGAGCTCAACTAGGATCGGGTCGTGGGCGAGCTTGGTCGCGGTCAGCTTGAGGCCGGTCTGCTTGACGAGGGGGTTGGCGCCCAGGACCAGCGACTCAAGGTTGAGGTTGACGAGTGCATTCTCGGCGACGTCGCCGACGGTGTTGAGTCCCGAGGGAGTGAGCGCCAAGGTGACGCCGTTGCGATAGAGCTGGTTGGTCGGAACCAGCTGACCGCGGGTAATCGAGAGGTAGCCGCCCGTCATGTTGCCGAGGGCGTCTTCAGCCTCGAATTGGACGACGTTCATGCCGAGTTCGAGGCTGGCCGTGGCCTGCCACTGGTCGTTGCCGATCGAAGTGGCGGGGTCACCGTTGATCGTGACCCTCGCGACGCCGTCAGGGTCGACGGCGCTGATCACGACAGCGACGCTGGCCTGCTCAGTCTGGGCCCCGCGGGTCGGGGAGACCGGGCATACGGCCGGGCCGACCGTCGCTGGGTCGGGAATGTTCTGGGGCGAGGCCGTCCCGCGGGTAAAGGGCCCCACGGGGGCGACCACGGTTTGAGAGCCGCTCGTCGCACCAGCGGCGGTCGAAGCGGAGCTTGGCCCCGGGTTCGATTCGCTGCCACAGCCCATTCCGAAGACGCCCGCCAAGAGGGGGGCAGCAAGCCAAGCTAGGGTCCACTTCGTCATACGTCCACTCCATCCACACGCGTCACTAGAGCGCATTTCGTGCCAAGGTCAAAGCGAAGATTAGGACGCTCCGCGTCATATGGCGCATTGCGTCAAGGACTTAGCAAGTTCTTTCCCTGTCTACGGATACAGGGAGCTAATCGTTTGATTGACACGAGCCAATCAAACGATTAGTGTTCTCGGACAAAGTGGCAGCACCCAAAAGCTGAGATGCGAGTCGTGATCGTCACGATTTCGACGGAAACGGGACGCTAACAAAGCTGCGAGAAACTGGCCAAGCGCGGTCAGTCGAGAAGTGAGATCCCGATGGAGCAGAACCGAACAGCTCTCGTGACCGGCGGCACGGGCTTCATTGGATCCCGCCTCGTCGAGGCGCTCGTGGCCTCGGGTCGCGAGGTTCGCTGCCTCGTGCGGGCGACTTCCAACACCGCTGCCCTCGAGGCCCTCGGCGTCGAGTGTGTGGTCGGCGACCTTCGCGACGCAGAGTCACTCGAGCGGGCATGCTGCGGGGTGGTTGAGGTCTACCACTTGGCGGCGCTCCTTAAGGCCCCTTGGCACCCCGAGTTCACGGCCGTCACGGCCGAGGGGTGCGGGCGAATCGCCGCCGCCTGCGCGGCTCAGGAGACCCCGCCGGAGCTGGTCCTCGTCTCTTCGCTGGCCGCCGCCGGACCCTCGCTCGAGGGTCGCGACGAGGAGCGCCCGGCCGCGCCGATTTCGCGATACGGGCGCGCCAAGCTGGCTGGCGAGGAGGCCGCTCGGCCCTACGCCGATCGGGTGCCGCTCACGATCATCCGCCCGCCCTTGGTGTTTGGCGAGGGGGATCGCTCGCTGCTCCCGGTGTTTCGCATGGCTCAGCGCGGCGTGGTGATCGCGCCGGGGAAGGCGCCGCTCTCCATGATTCACGTCACGGACCTCGTCACCTGCTTGATCGCCGCCGCCGATCGCGGAGAGCGCGTGGGCGTGGGGGCCAAGCCAGCGCGGGGGGTCTACTTCGTGGCCGACGAACTCCCCCGCCAGCTGGGGCAGCTCGGGACTGAAATCGCGAGCGCCCTCGGATCACGTCCTCCGAGGACGATTCGCCTACCCCTCCCAGCGCTCTGGGCCGCAGCAGCCGCGAGTGAAGCCTGGGGGCGCCTCCGGGGCCGGCCGACCCTCCTCAACCTCGACAAGGTTTGCGAGGCCGGAGCCCCCGGGTGGGTCTGCACGGCGGCCAAGGCGCGCGAGCAGCTCGGCTTCGCGCCGGCTCCCTTCGGGGAGCGGCTGGCTTCGACCGCCGCCTGGTATCAGGCAGAGGGCTTGCTCTAGTGGGGTGTCAGGAGGCGATTTTCTCAGTTGCGCCGGCATCGTCGTCGCTGGCAAGGCGCGAGGAGCGGAGCTTACCGGGCGTAAGTGACCGACGAGCAACGCCGCCAGCGGCGGCGAGGACAAGC
>JAESQQ010000595.1 GCA_016765095.1 Planctomycetota bacterium
CTAGTAGACGGAGGCACACGATCGGGAGCGGTCACTGTCAATCAGTTCTTCTTGCCGCCAACACCCCTCCGTGTGACCGCTCATGATCGTGAGCTTCCGTCTAAGCGCTAAACCGGAGGCTACGATTCTGAGGGGTCGCCCACGAGTGGGGTCTCATGACTCCCCTCCGCTAGGAAGGCGACCCCGGTCAGAATCGTGCTCCGCTTTACTAGTTCGTTTGGGAAGGACTGGGCGCATCCCCGAGGGTCGACAACAGCGCAGCTCCTTATCTGCATCGCAGGGCCTCCCCAGAGTCCAACAGGTCCTCTGAGGAACTAGTAGACGGAGGCACACGATCGGGAGCGGTCACTGTCAATCAGTTCTTCTTGCCGCCAACACCCCTCCGTGTGACCGCTCATGATCGTGAGCTTCCGTCTAAGCGCTTGATGGTGTAGACGCCTTTGGCGACCGCGATCGAGTCCTCGCCCGTCGTGGCGGGCTGCCAACAGCGCATGCTCGCGACGCCGACCCGGTTGCCGACTCGAATCACGAGGGCTTCGGCGTAGACGTCCGCTTCACGGCCCGGCAGGAGGTAGTCGACGCGGAGGTCGATCGTGGCGACTCGATCGCCCGGGTCGGTGACCGAGAACACGGCCGCGCCTCCGATCGTGTCCGCCAGCATGGAGATCACGCCGCCGTGGAGCGCGGGCCGTGTCGGGTCACCGATCAACTCGGGGCGGAAGGGGATCCGAGCCACGGCTCGGCCCCGCTCGATCTCGACCAGCTCGAGGCCCACGAAGGTGTTGAAGGGGATCCCAGCGACGAAGAACTGCTCGATCGCGCTGAGATCCACGGAGCCGACGTCAGCCCAGCGGCTGGCTTCCCATTCGGACCGGCGAGACCGGGGAGGTTCGGCAGGGGGCATGGGAGGACCGCTAGCGGTCTCGAATGCGCTTTAGCTCGACCAAGAAGGCCTGGGGGGTGACCGCGGAGCGGGCGCGCCGGTCGTATTCCGCCATCGGGGCGGCGTAGCGCTCAGGCAGAGACTTCACGGAGCTGGCCGCTTGGTATTCGATCCCCTCCTCGTCCAAGACGCGCCGGGCGCGCTGGCTGATGACGCGCGTCAAAACGCGCCCCACGTTGCCCAGGATCAAGAAGTAGGCCGCCGCGAGATCGACCGCAGGGAGGGCGACGTCGCCCCCGTCAATGAGGTCAGGGCTCTCAAAAGTGACGGTTCGCAGGGCCTCAATGGCCTCGCCGTCAGAGGCGAAGACCAACTCTCCGGCGGTTTCGACGAGGAGCTTGAGTTCCTCGGCTTCCATCTTCTGTACGAGTGGATCCAGGGCCATGGGGGACCGTTGTAACGATTTTGACGGACAACGGGGGCCGAGCGAGGCAAACTCGCTCGGATCAGGCCCCCAGTGGACACCCTCCGGCCACGGGGCCGGCCCCCGCAACGGCGTAAACCACCGCTGCAAAGGCGCTTAGAAGACGCCGTCGCCCTTCTTGGACTTGCGCTTCCGCCTGGGCTTCTTCTTGGCTGGCTTCTTCTTGGCTGGCTTCTTCTTGGCTGGCTTCCTCTTGGCGGGCTTCTTCTTTTTGGTGGGCTTCCTCTTAGCCGGCCTTCGGGCCTTCATCTCGGACTCGAGCTTGTCGACGCGCCCCTCAAGGGCCTTGCGGTCTGCGTCGAGCCGCCGACGAGCCTCTTCCAGCCGCTTGAGCTGCTCGCTGGGGGGAGCGCCCGCCCGAATCGCGACCGCGGCCTCGACCGCCCGCTTGCGAACTCGCTCCCGCGTGTCCAGCGACGCGACGCGGTCCACTTCCGCCAAGAGGGGTCGGGAGGCAGCCCCGATCGTCTTGAGCGTGTCGAGAGTCGAGCGACGGACCCAGGTCGAACTCGAGCGCAGAAGCGGACCGAGAGCGGTCAGGGCCACTTTGACCTGGGCCGGTGTGGCCCCAGGGAGCCCCGCGACCGCGAGGCAGCCAATGGCTCTCGTGCGGGTTCGCCCGAGGGTGTTCCCGCCCACGTAGCGGGAAAAGAGCGGGATCAGACTCGGGTCGTCGAGCCCAGAGAGCGCGGCGAGGGCCGCCTGGCGAATCACGTCGTTGTGACTCTCGAGCCCCAGCGCGACGACGAGGAGCGCGCGGGGCTCGGCCGCGGCCTTTCCGTAAGCCCGCACGCACGCTGCTTCGACGTAGTAGCTCGGATCGCCAGCCTTGAGTCGGATCGCGAGCGCCTCGGCCACGATTGGGTCCCTCCCGTGCGAGGCGAGCCCCTCCGCCGCCGCCCGACGAACCTGTGCGTCCTTGTCGGCCAAAGCACCCAACAGCGCGACCCGCGAAGGCTTGCCAGAGATCCCGCCCAACACGCGCGCGACCTCAAGCCGAACCGACCAGCTCGGGTCCTTGGTGAGCGCGCCGCGAAGAGCGGCCAGCCCGGCCGGCCGGCGATCCTTGCCGAGGTGTCGGGCCGCGCGGACTCTCCCGACCAGATCCCCCCGCCGGAGCTGCTCGATCCAGAGATTTCGTCCCTTATGGACGGTCAGCTCTTTGAGGAGCACCGCCTCGCGCGGATCGAATCTGAAGTAAGTCGGGGCCTCGCTCGTGGGGAGCAGGAAGCGCTCGCTCTTGGCTCGCACGTCGAGGGTGTGGCGGACCTCGCGCTTCCCGAACCTGAACAGGAGCTCTGCGGGGAACGCATAGGCCGGCCCCTTTGCTTCTGAGTGATCGTGACGGTCAGGTAGCCGCGCCGGGAGTCGCGGGCGAGCTTGACGTCGAGGACCGGGTGCCCCGCGCGCTCGGTCCACTGGTGGAAGAACCGCTCCAGGTTCCTTCCAGAGACCCGCTCGAAGCTCCGGCGCAGGTCGACGCTCTCCACGCTCTTGTCCGAGAGGGCCCGCGTGTAGCCGCGGATCCCCTCCCAAAAGTAAGTCTCGCCGAGCTGGCGACGAAGCATGTGGAGCACGCAGCTCCCCTTGGGATAGACTCGTCCGTCGAACATGGAATCGGAGCTGGGGTAGTAGCGGTCAACGATCGGACGACTCCTGCCGGCCGGAATCCCGCGCTCGGAGTTCTTGAACAGCTCGTAGGCGTATGCGTCTGCGCCCTGGCTGTGCTCGGTCCAGAGCGCGTCGAAATACGTCGCGAAGCTCTCGTTGAGCCAGGTGTGAGCCCAGTCTCGACACGTCAGGAGGTCACCGTACCACTGGTGCGCCAGCTCATGAGCGACCAAGCCCTCCGAGCTGTAGTCGAGGTGGGCGCGCTCGTCGTGGAGCGTCCGCTCGTTGAGCGTCGTGGCTCCGGTGTTCTCCATTCCGCCATAGGAGAACTGCTCGACGACGACTTGCTCGTACTTCGGCCAGGGATAATCGACGCCGGTCAGCTTCGAGAACAGATCCATCATCTCGTGAGTCCGGCCAAAGCTCCGGAGCGCGTCGTCCTTGCGGTCGGGCGGGACGTAGTACGTCACGGGGACTTTTCCACGCCAGGGCTTGGCCGTGATCGTCGCGAACGTCCCCACCACGAGCGTGACGAGGTAGGCCACGTGCTCGCGCTTCTGCTCGAAGCGCCAGATCGCGGTTCCGTCCTTGCCCTTGCTGATCCCCAGGTGCGCCCCGTTGCTGACCACCGTCAGCCCTTTGGCCACGCGCGCCACGATCGACGTCGACTGGCGCTCGTCGGGGTGATCCACGCAGGGGAACCAGTAGCGGCTAAAGAGGGACTCCCCCTGAGACCAGACCTGATAGGGGACGTTTGGCGACTCCTTGCTGGGACCGAAGAAGTAGAGCCCCTCCTCGGGCTCCTCGACGACGTAGTTGATCGTGAAGCGGAGGCGCTCACCGCGCTTGAGCTTGCGCTCGATCACCAACCGCTTGCCGTCGTAGTCGTGGCTGAGTCGTTGGGCCTTGGTGCCCGTTGTCGAGACCGAGGAGATCTGGTGGTCCACCGCGTCGAGGCCGAAGCGTTCGAGGTCGCGGAGCGCCTTGAGCGAGATCGTGGCCGTCCCTGCGATCCGCTTCTTCTTGAGATCGACGCTCAAGTCGAGGTCGATCCGCTCGATATCGACCGGACGATCGGGGGCAGATCGATAGGGCTCCTCAGCAGAGGCCTGGGCACAGACCAACCCACAGAGGAGGAGGGAAAAGATCGGACGGAAGGAGGCTGTCATGGGCTCGCTCAGGTTGGGTCGGCGGATTCTACGGCCCACGGGCGCCGAGCTTGAGCCCCCTTCCGCGAACTGGCTCCAACAAAATCACCTCCCAACCCGACTTGCGCCAGCCGGGTCCCAGACGCGAAGATCCCTCGTGGCCGCAAAGATCGAGATTCATATCCTGGAAGGCGTTCAAGCCGGCGAGACCCACACCTTGAGTGGGATCGTCGTGATCGGGCGCGGGCCAGCCTGCACACTCCAAGTCGAAGACCCGGCCGTCTCCCGAGAGCACGTCATGCTCCGCGAAGCGGAGAACTCGGCTTGGGTGATCGAGGACCTCGACAGCCGCTCGGGGACGCTCGTCAACGGCGTGCGAACGCGCACGGCCGTCCTCCTCGACAACGACGAGATCCAACTCGGCACGCTCTTGCTCAAGCTAAGGATCCTGAGCACCAAGCCGCTGGTGGGCGAGGTCGCCCCCGAAGACGTCAAGATCGTCACCAACCGCTTCATGCCCACGACCCGGCTCTCGCTGGACGTGGTCAAGTTCCGAACCAGCGCCCGCTACCTCAAAGACTCGGGCCTGGGGGACCTCATCGACGAAGAGAGCGGCGAAGCGATCACGCTCCCACCCAAAGAAGGGGATTCGGAAGAGGTGGGGACCGAGCCCCTAACAGAGATCGAGCGCCGCCTCGAACTCTTGGTGGAGATCAGCACGAGCCTGGCCGCGATCCACCAGCCTCAGCACCTGGCTCGCGAAACGGCGGTCCGGCTGGTCGGAATCTTCCCCCAGGTCCGCCGGATCGGGTTCTTTACCCTCGTGGAGGACCCCGGCGGCGGGGAGGACATTCTCCGGCCGACCTACCTCGTGGATCGCAGCTGCGCGAAAGGGCAGGTCCAGATCAGCCAAAGCGTGCTTCAGCAAGCGATCGGCGCGCGCCGCGCTCTCCTCAGCGAGGACATTCGCAAGGACCCGCGCTTTCGCGTCAGCGAGAGCCTCGAGGAGGCGGGGGTCGTCTCGATCCTGTGCGCTCCCTTCTGTCTTGGGCAACGAGTCCTGGGCGCGATCTACCTCGACACGGCGGACTTCGACGCTCCCTTCGACGAGGGAGGGCTTCGCCTCGTGACGGGCGTCGCGGCCCTCTTGGCCTCGGCGTTTGAGAACGCGCGGCTCTTCGCACGAGTCCAGTCCGAGTCCCTCCGCCGAGCGAGCCTCGAGCGCTACTTCTCACCCGACCTCGTCGAGCGCGTCCTGCGAGGAGACCTCCCCTTGTCCCGCGAAGGGCGCCGCGGCGAAGGCACGATCCTGTTCGTCGACATTCGCGGCTTCACTCGCCTGACGCTCACGACCGACCCCCACCTCTTGATCGCGACGCTCAACGCCTACTTCGCCTCCATGCAGCGGATCATTTTTCGGACCCGCGGGACCGTGGAGCGATTTGGGGGCGACTCGATCCTGGCCTACTGGGGGATCATTGACGACCAGGACGCCGAGGCCCCCTCCCACGCGCTCCGCGCGGCGCTGGCCATGCAGGTCGAGGTGTTCCGGCTCAACCCCGAGCTCTCGGCCGCCGGCCGGCCTCCGATTCAAATCGGGATCGGCCTCAACAGCGGCGAGGTCATAGCCGGGGACGTCGGCTCCGCTGAGCGCTATGAGTTCACGATCTTCGGCGACGCGATCAACATGGCCTCGCGCTTTGAGTCCTTGGCCAAAGCCTGGGAGGTCATTGCCGGACAAGCCACGGTGGACGCCGCCACGCCCGACCTCGTGCTTCACGAGCCGCTCGCGCCGCTGACCGTCAAGGGCAAGGACGCGCTGGTCCACGTCTCTCTCGTTTACGGGCTTCGCCTCGATCGACCGAGCGGAGAGGCCTACTGGGAGCTCGCGGTCCCGGCCCAGGTTTGGCTCGAGGGAGACACCGCCCCCACCGAGACCCTCGCCTCTGGGATCGAAGTCCAACTCGACGGCACGATCGCGCTCGAGATCCTGACGGCCGCAGACCCGATCCCCGGCTCGCGCGCCGCCGTGCGGCTCGCGCGCCCTCGCTCGACGGAGTCCATTCGCGTCGAGGGCTCGATCCTGGCCGCCGAGACCCTAGAGACCCTGATGCTCTCAGGTCCGAACCTCGCGGTGACCGGCAGCGGCGTGCAGCGAATTCGCGTCCGCCTAGACGGCGGCGAAGACGCGCTCCGCTACCTCGGTGCAAAGCCCTAAGTTGGAACAGGGGATATCAACAGGGACCAGGGAATAGAAACAGAGAATGGAAGCCACCCCGAGGCGCGAGTTCATTCTCTGTTCCCGTTGTTATTCCTCTGTTGATATTCCGTGTTCCCTTCTTCTCCCGATCGAGGGTCAGGCTCGTCACCCTCCTCGACCACAGACCTCCGCCCAAGGGAGGCCACGACGCCCCCCGCCAAGGCCAAGCCTCCTCCCAGGGCCGCGGAGAGCGTGACCGACTCGCCGAACCAAAACACGGTGTAGCCAAGCGCGATCAAGACCTCGCTCAAGCCACCCACGGTCACCGCTGCGGCTCGCCCGTGGGCATACGCCGAGGTCAAGAAGAACTGACCGAGCGTCCCGAGCACGCCGATCAGGGCCAACAGGGCCCAGGCTCGACCCGAGAACTCACTCCACGGGCGGGTGCCGGACTCACCGACCGCCATTCCGACGAGCGGGAACAGGATCAGGGCGACCGAGAACCACGTCACGACGCTCAGCGTGGAGTCGGTCCGGCCCAGCGAGCGCAGCGCCATGTAGGCGCCGGCTGCCAAGATCCCCGCCGCGAGGCTCGCCAGGAGCCCCGCTCGCTCGCCGCTGAAGCTCGCGTCGTATCGGATCGCGACCCCGAACCCACCGATCAGGAGCGCGAGCCACAGGATCCGCCCCGTGCGCTCACCGAGGAGGACTGGGGCCAAGAGGGCGACCCACAAGGGCGCCGTCTTGAGCAGCACGACCGCCGTCGCGAGGTCTGTCCCCCCGTGGGTAAACGCCCAGTAGTAGCAGTACATGGCGACCACGCCCGTCGTGCAGCGGAGCACGAGCGGCAGCCGCCCGCGGATTCGTAGACCGACCCCGCGCCAAGACGCATACCCGAGGCAGACCACTAGCCCCACGACCCCTCGAGCCAAGATCGCGACCCAGAGGCCGGTCCCCTCGCTGGCGACTTCCTTGATCGCCGCGCTCAGCGAAGCGAAGGCCAGCCCGGCCAAGAACACCAACCCCAACGCCCGAAACGGGCGCTCGGGGAGCGGCGTCTGCGCGTGCGAGTCCCCTCCAGCGGACGGCTGGTTGGGGCCACCGCTCTCTTCAGGGATCAGCTCTGGGGGCACGGGTGGAAGCTCTGCTGAGCACGGAGGCGCAAGCGCCGCCCGCAGAGGCGAGCGCTCAAGCGGGCTCGAGCTCGGCTCGCCTGAGCGTGAACCAGAACCGGCTGCCTTCGCCGAGATGCGATTCGACGCCGACCCGACCGCCGTGCTGCTCGACGAGGTCCTTGACGAGCGCGAGGCCTAGGCCGAGGCCGCCGTAGTCGAGGTGGATCTTCTCGCTGACTTGGTGAAAGGGCTCAAAGATCCGCTCGAGGGCCTCGGCGGGGACGCCGATCCCCTCGTCCTGAACCCCGCACTCGACCGAGTCCTCGCCGACCGAGATTCGGATCTTGATCTCGCTGTTCTCGTTGCTGAACTTGAGCGCGTTCTCTACGAGCGCGTCTATGACCTGACGCACGCGAGCCCGATCGCCCTTGATCAACGCCGGAGTCTCGCCTCGGTCGAGGGTGACCTCCAGGCCCCGATCTCGGCCCGCCTTGAGGTATCGCAACAGGCGCTCCTCGATCAAGCCGCCCAGCTCGAGCGTCTCGAGTCGGAGCCGAACGCTCCCGCTCTGGAGCTTGGCCAACTCGAGGATCGACTCCACGATCTCGAGCAGCTTGCGCCCCGAAGACTGGATGATCGTCGCGCCCTCGACGCCCATTTGGTGACCCTCCGCCTCGAGCTCGTCCCGGAGCAGCTCGGAGTAGCCGAGGATCGCGGTCAGGGGCGTCTTGAGTTCGTGAGACATCCGGCTAATGAACCCGAGCTTGACCTCGTTCGCGTTTCGGAGGACGTCGACCAAGCGCGCGTTGCGAACCAAGGTCGCTATGTGTCGCGCGACGACCTCGAACAGCCGGCGCGCGTTGGGGTCCATGGGCATCCGCGAAATGAGCCCCAAGACCCCCGAGTTCGAGCCCCCGTAGGGGAGCGGGAACCCCTCGAAGCGATCCGGGGTCGCCCCGGCTCCCGGCAGTTCAGCGCGGAGCGGGTGGTCCTTGAGAGCCACGTCCGCTGCCGGCA
This sequence comes from Planctomycetota bacterium, assembly GCA_016765095.1. Lineage (GTDB taxonomy): Bacteria > Planctomycetota > J058 > J058 > J058 > NORP233. The sequence continues at coordinate 8,459 of JAESQQ010000595.1, forward strand.
GGCCTCGAATCAGCGGGACCCGCTCTTCTTCGGCGGGGATCGGGTCGGCGTCGGGGTCCTGCTCGGCCCCGGTCGCGGTCGTGACGAGGTGCAGGCAGCCTCGTTGGGGGCAGCGCTGAGCCCAGGGGCACTCGGAGCAGCGATCGGGCGGGCCGGGAAACCAGAACCGGACCTGATCGACCTCGTGACGGCTCACGAGCTGCTCGGCGGCGAGCCGGGTGATCTCGTCCGCTGTGTCTAGGCGCGAGAGTCGGAGGTGGAGGTCGTTGATCCAAGCGCTCCGCATCAGCTCGTTGGTGTAGGCCTCGAGCAGCTCGCGGTATCGCCGCTTGCGTTGCTGCAGCCGGGCGGGGAGATCATCCCCCTCCGTCTCCCAGGCCGCAGCCGTGCCGACCATGCGCTCGATCACGAGCCGCTCAGACGCCAACACGAGGTCGGGGAGCCGATTGACGAGGAAGTAGCGCGCCTCGTCGGCCCCAGCCCCGGGAGTGGGCTCACCGTTGGCTGTCACCTCGAACCAGGTCGTCAGGATCTGGCGCCCGTCAGGGAGGATGTCGGTGTGGGCGTCTTGGCAGGCTCCGATCTGCGAGCGGAGCCCGGCTTGATTCCAGAAGGCCTGGCCCAGGACCTCGCGAACGTCCTCGCGAAACTCGACCCGCATCCCAGGGAGTGCGTAGAGCCCACCGCCCGTCTCGAAATCGGGCTGGCGCCGGATCAGAAGGACCTCGGTGCCTCCCTCGCCTTCGCGGGTGACTAGGCCAGCGACCCAGACCTGCGGGCGGAGTTCGCTCTTGGTGTGGCACTCGGGGCAGATCGGTCCCTTCGCGGGGCGTGCCCGGCGACCCCCTTGGGGAAGGGGCGACCCACAGCGAGAGCAGTAGCGTGGCCACATGAGGGGAGAGACCTCGGTTGGGGAGGTGGAAAGACCCAGCCGGGCGCCACGATACCCGGCCCACTCGACGGCCGCGATCCGAGCCGGGCGGCTGGCCAGAGAGGGGCCCAAACACAAAAAGCGGCGGCCCGAGGGCCGCCGCTGTTTGTGTCAGTGCGCTAGAGCGCTCTTACATGGACAGGAAGTCGTGCGCCCGCACGGTCTTCCGGTTGTTCGCCTTGGCGCGGCTAGCGGCCTGGTTGATGTACCAGTGGACGACGTTGTTCAGACCCTCGAGCGCGTCCGAAGCGACGTTGACTTCGTAGGCCTTGAGGGCCTCCTTGCACTTGCTCTGAACGATGACCGTCTCGGACGGAGCCGCCTTCTTCTTCTTAGCCATGTGGGTATCCCCTTCTCAGGTCCCCCATAGGGGGAGTGTGGTTGTGCGGGTATCCGCGGTTTGAGCGGGCATTCCTGCCAGCAGCGGGAGTAAGAGAACAACCCCTGGGGCAGAAAACAAGCCCGTCTCGCAAAAAAGATCCTCTTGAAATGCCGCCTAGTGGGGCCTAGAGCCCCTTTGAGGGGCGAAGAGAGGGGTGGGTTCGCCATGGTTTGAGGCCTGGCCTCGAGAACGCCGCGGCCCAAGCGGCCTCTCGCTCGGCCCGATTCGGCAGGCTGTCCACGCTAGACTTCAGCCAACGAGCCGCCTCGTCCAAGAGCCGCTCCTGTTCGCCCCCTGGCGCCTGAGCCGCATAGCCAGCGGCTTCTGCGGCGTCGAGCCCGAACCGAGCCACCAACTTGGGCGCGACTCGAAACGCCTCACGATAGGAATCGAGCGCCTCGGCCCAACGTCCGGCGCGGGCCGAGATTCGAGCGCGCGCGCCGAGCGCGCTCGCACTCTCGAGCGCCGCCGTCGAGGTCCGGAGTTCGCTCAACTGACCCCGGGCGAGATCTCGCTCGCTCTTGGCCACCCCGAGGGCCTCCTCCATTTCTGCGTGATCCTGCTGAATGCGGTCGAAAAACACTCGCGCCTCGGCCCCCGCGACGATGATCAAGGCCACGAGCGAGACGAACGCCGTCTGGGCGACGCGGGAGTGACGGCGAAGCCAAAGCCGAGCCCGCTCGATGGGGCTCGGGCGCCGAGCCGCGATCGGCTGATGCTCGAGGTAGCGGCGGAGGTCCTCGGCGAGGGCGCGGGCCGTCGCGTAGCGCCGGGAGGGCTCCTTGGCGAGGCAAGTCAGCACGATCGTCTCGAGGTCGCGATCGACCTCGGGGCGGAGCTTGCGCAACTTGGGCGGAGGATCCCGGGTCAGGCGGTCTAGGAGGTCATAGACCGAGCCCCCCACAAAGGGCGGATCCCCGCAGAGCATTTCGTAGAGCGTCACCCCGAGGGAGTAGACGTCGGTCCGGCGGTCGATCCGTTCGAGGTCGCCGCGCGCCTGCTCAGGCGCCATGTAGGCCGGCGTCCCGAGCGGCTGTCCGCTCAGGGTCGGGCTCTGCTCGACCTGGCTGACGTCCTTGGCGAGGCCGAAGTCGGTCAAGATCGGTCCCTGAGTCGAGAGGAGAATGTTCCCCGGCTTGACGTCGCGGTGGAGAATCGAGCGCTCGTGGGCGAAGGCCAGCGCCTCAGCGACGACCTCGGCGATCTCAGCAGCCTCGCGCGACTCAAGCACCCCGCTCTCCTGAAGGCGATCGCGGAGCGAGCCCCCCTCGATGTAGTCCATGACGAGGAAGCTCTTGCCGCCGCAGTTCCCGACCTCGTGAATCCCAACGATGTTTGGGTGGCGGAGCCTCGCGATCACGCGCGCCTCGGTCTGAAAGCGCTCCAAGCCGTCGCGAGAGTGGTCGTCGCCCCCGCGGAGGACCTTGAGCGCGACCCGCCGATCGAGGTCCATGCTGCGCGCCAGGTAGACGACACCCATTCCACCGCGAGCCAGCTCGCGCAGGATCTCGTAGTCCCCGATCCGCTCGGGGACGGGCTCCTCCTCAGCCTCGTCTCGGCTGCGAGCCCCGTCGTCGGTCTCGAGTCCGTGAACCGTCGGCTGGTGGGTCGCGGTCTCCCGCTGGTGCGCAAGGAGCGCGCGGGTCTCAGCTTCGGAGTCGGTAGGCACCTAGTGCAGCCCGCCAGAAGTTCCGGTACGGGTGAATGTAGGGGCGGGGTTTACCCCCGC
>JAESQQ010000596.1 GCA_016765095.1 Planctomycetota bacterium
CCAGGAGCAGCGAGCGCCCGCGGACCTCGAGGTCCGTCGCGCCCTCGAGCTCGCTCAGAGCCTGGCGCTGCTCCTCGCTCAGCGAGCCCCGCCCGAGGTCGACCTTGACCCGCTCCCCCCCAAAGCCCGCCTTGAGCTCGACGCTCGTGCCCTCGGCTTGGAGCTTGCCGTGATCCACGATCCCGATTCGATCCGCGAGCTGATCGGCCTCCTCCATGTCGTGGGTCGTGAGGAGAACCGAGGTCCCCTTCTCACGGAGCTCGGCCACGAAGTCCCAGATCCGGTAGCGGGTCTGAATGTCGAGGCCTTGAGTCGGCTCGTCGAGGACAAGGAGCTCGGGCTGGTGGATCAAGCCGCAGGCGATCTCGAGCCGCTTCTTCATGCCACCCGAATAGGTCTTGATCCCGTCGTCCGCGCGATCGCTCAGCTCGACGACCTCGAGGAGGGCCTCGATCCGCTCCTTGGCGGTCTCCTTGGGGACGCGGTAGAGCCGAGCGGAGAGCTCAAGGTGCTGACGCCCACTCAGATAGCGATCGAGCGCGATCTCTTGGGGGACGTAGCCGAGCTTGGCCCGGGCCGCGTCGGCGTCGGTCAACACGTCATGGCCGGCGACCTTGACGGTGCCTGCCGTCGGGCGAAGGAGCGTGACGACCGTTCGAATCGTGGTCGTCTTGCCCGCCCCGTTGGGGCCCAAGAGCGCATAGACCTCGCCCCGTCCGATCTGAAAGGAGAGCCCGTCGACAGCCTTCAGGCCGCCCTTGTACTCCTTGACCAGACCCTCGACGCTGAGCGCCAGCTTCGCGCCCGGTTCACTTTGAGTGCTCGTCACCTAGCCTCCGTCCCTTGGGGGGGCGCGACTCTAACCCCGTCGGCGACCCACTCTCCTCGAAAGGGCTTCCTCTTTGCCTTTTCCCAGGCACCGGTTTAGCGTCTCGCGACCCCCGAGGAGGTATCTGTGGCGACTCCCGAGCAGAAGCTAAAGATCAAGCAAATGCTGGTCGACGGCCTGCAAATGCGCATGGCGCCTGAGGAAATCGAGGACACGATCAGCCTGTTCGGCGAGGAGGGGCTCGGCTTCGACTCGGTCGACGCGATCGAGATCGTGGCCGGAATCGAGCAGGAGTTCGGCTACGCGTTCGAGAACGAGGAGGAGGCCCGCGAGGTCCTCGTCAACGTCGAGACCTTGGCGAACTTCCTCGAGAGCAAGGGCTCCTTCGCGTGAACTCCGTGGACGTCGCGATTCTAGGCGGCGGTCTGGCTGGGCTCAGCCTGGCGCGCCTCTTTCAGCGCGAGTGCCCCGAGGCGAAGGTCCTCGTCCTCGAGCGCGGGACCGAGTTCAAACGCAAGGTCGGCGAGTCGACCGTCGAGATCGGGGCGCACCTTCTCCACGAGCGGCTCGGGTTGGCGCCAGAGCTGGTCAAGTCGCAGCTGCCCAAGAACGGGCTCCGGTTTTGGTTCGACGACGAAGAACACTCGCTCGGCTTCTCCGAAGCGAGCGAAGACGGGCCCGCGACCTACGCCTACTTCCGCTCGTATCAGTTCGAACGCGAGACTCTCGAAGCGACTCTGTTCGCCCACGTCGAGGAGGGCCAGACCCCGATCCTGCGGGGCGTGCGCAAGCTAAAGGTCGACCTGACACCAGCCGGCCCCCACCGGGTTCACTACGAACACGAAGGTCAGCTCGCGACGGTCAGCGCCAAATGGGTCGTCGACGCGACCGGCTTTCGACGCCTCCTCGGCGGGGAGGGCAACTTGGCCCCAGAGCCGCGCCTCAACCACAGCGCGACCTGGGGCTGGTTCAAAGACTCGCCCAAACTCGACGACCTCGTTCAAGGCGCTGCCGCCAAGCGAATGATCTTCTCGGAGCGCTTCCTCTCGACCAACCACCTCCTCAACGAGGGCTACTGGACCTGGGTGATCCCGCTCGCGAGCGGGCTCAACAGCATCGGCGTCGGGTTCGACGAGGACCACCCCAACGCCGAGTTCATGCCCCGGACCCCCGAGCAGTTCAAGGAGTTCCTGCACCGCCACAAGCAGACCCGCGAGCTGACCGAGGGCGCGACGATGGTCGACTACGGGGCCTTCAACCACATGGCAAAGCGCCCGACGCGCTTTGTCTCCGAGCAGCGCGTGGCCTGGATCGGGACCGCGGCTGGGTTCGTGGATCCTTTCTTCTCGAACGGGATCGACATGATCGCGCTCAGCTGCGAGGCGACGATCGACACGATCCGAATCGACCTCCGGGGCACGCTGACCCCCGACCGAATCGAGCGGGTCAACAACTTCACGCTCAACTTCTACGAGCACTTCGTGCTCTCGGTCGCCGGTCTCTACCCGACCTTCGCGAGCCAAGAGCTCTCGGTCCTCCGCTATCGCCGCGAGGTCCACGTCTACTGGGCGCTCTACACCTGGGCTTACATGAACGGCCCGCTCCTCGCTGAGGAGAACATGGCGCTCCTCGACCCGGCCTTCAAGGAGGCCCAAGCCCGCGATCGGCTCTTCAGCCGCATGATCCGCTCGGTGTATCGCGAGCTTAAGTCCCGCGGGGACCTTCGCCGGTTCAACAAAGGCCGCTACACGTTCAATCAGCTCGGCTGGCGCTTCGTCCCCTACGTCCGCTTCGAGCAACACGTCGGCGGGCCAATGGACGTCGAGCGCTCGCTCGAGGCCACCCGCGAGATCGACACGGGCTGCCTGCTCGCGCTCCTTGACGTCCTCTACAACGGGGACCGGAGCCCCCAGAGTGGATTGATGTTCGCAGCCGCCCACCCCGTGTTCCCCGGGCTGCTCGCTGACTACAAGGATCACGAGGAGTTCGACGCCGAGTTCTTCGCTGACGCCCTGGCTCGGATCAACGTCCAGCTCAAGACCATCCTCGGCCCGGAGGTCGAGTTGGCGACGGGCCTGACCCCCGAGAGCTTCAAGCGCGCCTTTCACGGCCTGACGGTCGGCCTGAGCGACGAGCAAGCCAAGGCGCTGCGTGTCCGCTTCAACCGCAAGCCCGAGCTGATCGACTTCTCCGACATGCCCCGGACTCGCGACAAGGTTCAGACCCAAGACGAGTGGACCGTAGAGCACACGCCGTGGCTCGAGGACCCCCCCGCCTTTCGCTCGATCTACGACCTCCTGGGGGACGACTGGTGGCAGAGTGACGTCCGCCAACCCTTCGCCGTGCTCCAGCGACTTCGCGAAGAGCTGGCCGGAACGAAGTAGCGTCGCCTTCGGGCGCGCCGACGCCGCCCGACCCCACAAACAAGGTGCACGCAAGGGGCGGAGCGCCTGACGTCACCCAGCGAGTCTGCGAGAATCGGCTGGTGAGTCCTCTCCCCAGATTTGGTCCCTACGTGGCGCTCAGCGTGCTGGGTCAAGGCGGGATGGGGACGGTCTACTCGGCCCTCCACCCCAGGCTGGGGTTTGAGCTCGCGATCAAGGTCCTCAGCTCTGGCCGGGCCGCGACAGACGCTCAGCGCAAGCGATTCCTGCGCGAGATTCGCGCGCTCGGGGAGCTCTGCCACCCCGGTCTGGTCAATGTGGTCGACGCGGGGGAAGAGGGCGGGGTCCCGTGGTTCGCGATGCGACGGGTCGCGGGGCGGAGCCTCGAGCAGCGCCTGCGGAGCAGCGGTCCCCTCTCGCCAGCCGAGGCTGTCAAACTCGGCCTGCAGCTCTGCGAGGCGATGAGTGTGGCGCATGAGTGCGGGATCCTGCACCGGGACCTCAAACCGGACAACGTGCTTTGCGCGCGGGACGGGCGCTACGTGGTCACCGACTTCGGGCTGACCAAGGACCTCTCCCGGGAGGCCTCGGCTCAGCTCTCTGAGACGGGCGCTCTGTTGGGGACGCCGGGCTACTGGGCGCCTGAGCTGGCGAGCGGACAGGGCAAAGAGGCGAGCTTTGGCACGGACGTCTACGGCGTAGGGGCTGTGCTCTACGCGGCCCTGACGGGCGCGCCGCCCTTCACTGGGGAGAGCCTGTTGGAGGTGAGCCTGGCCACGCTTGAGCGGGCGCCAATCCGCCCCTCGACTCTGGCCGACGTCCCGCGAGGGCTGGAGCGGATCGTCCTCCGCTGCTTGGAGAAGTCCCCCGCGAACCGCTTCGCCTCCTTGGCGGCCCTCGGAGAGGAGCTCCGCCGGTTGGAAGAGCGAACCACATCGCCAGACCGGGTCCGCTGGGCCTGGGTGAGCGGCGCGATCGGGTTGCTGACTCTCGTGGCCGCGCTGACTTGGGCGCACCGTGATCCGCGAGGGCGATTCCCCTCCTCTGCCGGCAACGTTGGCGGACAGACGAGCTCCCCGACGGCTCCGCCGAGGCCCATCTCGCCTTCGCCTTCTCCTCCTGCGGCAGCTCCGAGCTGGTATCTCGCGCTTGCCCAGGAGAATCGTCCTCCCCTCCCCCTGCCGATAGGGGTCAGCTTCGGCGCCAAACCGCACGGGTACGTCAACCGAGCAGACGAGTCGATCTTGGTCTGGGTCTCTGCGGGCAACTTCGCAATGGGGAGCGAGGCTGGCGAAGACGACGAGCAACCGGTGCACGTCGTCAGTCTTCGAGACGGCTTCTTTCTCGGGAAACGCGAGATCACCTGGCGGCAGTATGAGGCCTACTGCCGCACCAGCGGACGAGCGGTGCCGAATCGGATCGTCAACCGCTTCAGCCCACCCGACGACCACCCAGTGGTCAACGTGTCCTGGGACGACGCAGTGGCCTACTGCGGCTGGGCAGGCTTGCGCTTGCCGAGCGAGGCGGAGTGGGAATACGCCGCGCGAGGCCCGCAGAATACGACCTGGCCATGGGGCGAGGAGCCGCCAGGAGGCTCGCTCCTCAACCTGGCCGACCAGAGCGCTTACTGGGATTGGCCGGCCCAGTTGAAGCGGCGCTTTAGCCTGGAGAAGGCGGAGTTCAACGACGGCTTCTCGGACACGGCTCCGGTCGGCTCCTACCCGAGAGGCAGGTCACCCTCTGGCTGTCTAGACCTGGCTGGGAACGTAAGTGAGTGGGTCCAAGACTCCTATCGACTCAACTACGAGGGCGCGCCCACCGACGGTCGCGCGCACGATCCAAGGGACTCGTCCTTGCGTGTCTTTCGGGGCGGCAGCTGGAACGATGATGCCGTCCGCTGTCGCTCGGCCAATCGCTACAAGAACCGGCCGGATACACGCGGCGAGTATCTGGGCTTCCGCCCAGCCAGGTCTTTAGAGCCATAGCTCACAATGCCCTTTCTGTTACTCATGGCGGAAGTCCTTTAACTGTCGCTGAAGAGGGACGTCTGAGCTTCGGGACACCCCCCTTGGGGGAGCCTGCCGGTTTCCTTGAGGACGCGAATCGAGGTTTGCACCAACGGGGAGTCAAGTTGTGATCGGGCGACCCTCCAGGGCGCAAAATCGGTGATCTGGTTGCTCGAAATGGCGCCCCTC
>JAESQQ010000597.1 GCA_016765095.1 Planctomycetota bacterium
CCGGCGTCGGTTGGCTGCGGTGCGCCGGCGCCGGTCGGCGCGACGTCCCGCAGAGGCCAGAGCCTGATCGTGTCCCAGCCGGGTCGGCATGGAGGGTCCTAGTCCTTGTTGGGAGCCTCGTCCTTGAGGCCGTCACGGAGGGCCTCGGCGATTCCCTTTCGCTTCGTCTCACCGATCAACCCGTCGCCCTTGATCAAGGCCTCGTCTGCCTTGGCGAGGGCCTCGTTGAGCAAGCGGCGCTTGTCGAGTTCAGCCGCGAGCTCGTCCTGGCCGCGGTCGCGAAGGATCGCCGCCATGCTCGCGTAGACGCTGCCCTCGTCGCCGTAGGCCTGGAGTCGGTTCTTGCTCGCGCCACCCAGCTCGTCGGCCAGACCGCTCTTGGCGCGCTCGCGGCCGAGCGTCGCCCAGCGATCCGTGCGGCCGCCCCAGGGATCCCCCTTAGCGCCCGCCTGGGCGCCGTTGAGGAGCCAGTCACGGTTCTCCAAGTCGGCCATGAAGGGCTCGCTGCGCCGGTTGCTGAAGTAGACCTCGTCGAGGTGCTTCTTGCGGTTCATGTTGTAGCTGTCGACGAAGGTGTTGACCTTCTCGCCGATCTCCCCCTCGGCTTCGCCCAGGAGGTAGTCCGCGTATCTCTCGAGCGAGCCGAAGCGTGACTCCATGCGGCGCTTGAGCGCGGGGCGCGTCGCGATCCGCTCGACGGCAGCCTTCCGCTTGTCAGCTTCGATTTTGGCGCGACGCGCCAAGCCTCGGAGCCGCTCGGCGAGCTGAATCTCGTCGACCTGGAGCGGGCCGTAGAGGAAGTCGCGGTAGTCGATCCAGGCCATGTGATAGGCCTCGCCCGCGGCCTGCACGCTCGCAGCGCTAGCCTTGGGGTCGTTGACCGCGTCCACGAAGGCCGCCCCGGCCTTGCCGAGGACCTCCCGGGCCGCCTTGGTGTCGAGGTAGGCGTTGACGTTCTGCTCGATCTTCTCGGCGAAGTAGAGCACGACCGCCAGCTCAGCCGCCGTGTAGAACCAGCCGCCAAAGCGCGCCAGGCGGCCGCCTTGGAGGCCGACCTTCGCGAGCAGACCCGTGCTGCGCGCCTTCTTGAGGCTCATGACCCAACGGATCCCCTTGACTCCGCCCTGGACGGCGGCGCTCGAGAGGCCGAGCGAGCCGAGCGAGATCGCGTACGTCTTCCCTTCGAAGGTGCCCTCCACGATCATGGGGAGCGCGAGGCCGGCGGCGAGGGTCAAGTTCGTCTTCATGAGACCGTTGACGAAGGTCGGCTTGATATAGCGCGAGAGATACTTGACGTAGGCGACCTCACCGATGCGGGCGCCCGCTATGAACAAGCCGTATTCCTTGTAGAAGTCCGTCGTCATGAGCCCGTCGAAGAACTCCTCGATCCGCGCCTTGTCGCCGGTCGCTGTGACCGTCGCGACCTCCTTGAGGAACAGCGCCATCCCGAAGTGGGCCAGGCCCAGGCCCTCGCTGAGCGCCTTGCTGCGGGTCAGCTCCTTCCACCTGAGGGTCCCGTCCGCGCGGCGGAACTTCGCGAGCGCGTCGATCTCTCCGCGAGCGGCGCGCTCGAGGTTCGTGCGGCGGCCCTTGAAGGTGCCGTAGCGGAACAGGTTCCGGACCCGGTTGAAGAAGTTGTCGATATAGGAGGAGCCGAGCGGCTTCTCGAAGGTGTCGAGGGTCGCCTTGATCTCTGCGGGACGGACGCGCCCTGCGACGCCGAGCACCGAGGCCTCGACGATTCGAACGGCCTCGACGTCCGCGACGCGCTCGACCTTGACGCCCGAGCTGTGAGCCGCCTCATGGCCCATGATCAGGCCCAAGACCCGCATGCGGAACGCAGCCCGCTCGGCGGGCGCCAGCTTGGTCCCGCGCGCGTAGACCTCATTGAAGAGGCCCGTCGAGAGGCGGACGGTCTTGCCCTGGATCTCAGCCGAGATCGCGTTGCTCTCCACGATCTGGAGCTTGAGGCCCTTGAGGCTCTCGACTCCAGCCTCGATCGTGCGCACGCTCTCGGCGTCGTTCGCGGCGCGGGCTTCAGTCAGGCGCGTCTCGAGCCGGCCCTTGGCGCCGTCCTTGATCCCCGCGAACAGCTCCGAGATCGTCGCGTAGGACATTTTGCTCGCGACGAAGGGCCCAGTGGCCTTGCCGCGGGTCCGACTGAAGCCGGTGCCCTCGCCCTCGACTGCGCTCGTGACGCTGGTCTCGGCCGGGTTGGGGCGAGGCAGGAGCGAGCGAAGGAGCGCCTCGCTGAGGGTGTTCGCCTTGACCCAGCTCTTGGTCTTGAAGCGGACCTGGCGCGCGATCTCGGTGTAGTCGAGGGGCGGGGCCGCCTCGGCCTTGGCGCGCATGTCGACGATCCGCTTGGCGTCAGCTTCGGTCATGCCGAAGGCTCGCAGCTCCTCAAGGGTCGCGGTTCCGACGTTGATTCCCTTGGCGCTCGCGAAGGCCTTCTTGGCGCTCGCCTCCGAGAGGCCGGCCTCGACGAGCTTCTCGACGCTGTTGAGGCTGTTCCCAGCGGTGCGGGCCTCGACGAGCTTCTTGGCTTCTTCAGCGCTGATTCCGAGGCGCCTGGAGAGGTCGGCCTCGCTGGCCTTGGTCAAGTCGAGCCCGTCCGCGCGGAGGACCTCGGTCAGGGCCTCGACGGTGAGCCCCGTCCGTTCGGCCATGGCCTCGAGCGTGGCGGCCTTGGCGTCGAGCTTGGCGCTGTCCGCGAGCAGCTTGTCTGCAGCGGCCTCGCTGAGGCCCGCCTTGAGCAACCCTTCCCGATCGAGGGTGTGCTTGTCGCGGAAGTTGATCATCGTCTCAGCCAGCTCGGCGTTGAGTCCGAACCGGTCCGTGAGGACCTCAGCCTTGGCGCTCTCGAGCGAGGCCTTGGTGGTGTGGCGAGCGATCAGCTCAGCCTTGGCCTCGGTCAGGACGCCGGCCTCGACGAGGGTCTTGGCTGCCTTGGAGGCGTTGTAGGTCTCCCAGGACTGGGTCCCCTTGCCGAGGTTGTGGGCGTCACGGAAGTTGACGATCTTCTTGGCGTCCTTGGCAGACACGCCGGCCGCCTCGAGGGCCGCCGCGTCGGCGGTTGCGAGGTTCAAACCGAGCCCGTTGACGCGGGTGGCCTCCGCCGCGGTCAGACCGGCGCGCTTGAGCTCGGTCTCGCCGTTGATCTCGTTCGCGTTGCGGAAGTCGATCACCCGCCCGGCCATTTTGCGCGTCAGGCCGGTTCGCTTCTGGAGGCTCTCGACCGTGGCTTCGGCCGTCATGAGGTCGAGCCCGCCGCTGCGGTCGATCATTTCGAGGATCTTGGCCTCGGGGACGCCGGCCTTCTCCATGGCGTCGACGACGTCCATGGCGTTGCGGAAGGTCGTGAGCTCCTTGGCGACCGACTCGCTCAGGCCGAGGCGGCCGCGGAGCGCCTCGTTGGTCAGCTCGGCTTCGGCGAGGTTGGTCGCGTCGAGGAGGCCCAGCTTGGCCCCGGCCTCGCCACGCGCC
>JAESQQ010000055.1 GCA_016765095.1 Planctomycetota bacterium
CTCGAGCAGGTCCAGCGCTAATCGATCCGGGGGGGTGGAATCCGACTGCGACGGAACTTCCGCGTATTGGTCCGGGTTTGCTCGAGCTCGAGGCGCAGGCGGAGGACTTCGCTCCGCAGCCGAGACGTCTCGTCCTCCCCGGCGCCCTCTTCGTCGAGCGTCTCGCCCTGCGCGGCGCGGTAGAGCGTCACACTCGAGGCCAGACCCAATCCCAGCTGGTGCGCGATCATTTCGAGGTGGGACAAATCCCGCGGACCGAACTCGCGGTTGGCGATGGTGTCGTCGGCGTAGAGGACACCAAAGACTTCCTTGCCCGAAACGAAGATCGGGACGCACATCACCGTGTTCAGCCCGAGGCGGTCGACGCTCGAGTTGTCGAGGAAGCCCTCCTCGTCCGCGGTCAGGTTGCAGAACGAGCGCCGCTCTTGAATCGCGGTCTCGACGGTGCTGTGGCTGTATTCGCGGAGCCCCCGCAGCAAGGTTCGGCCGCCGGCCGCCCGGGCTGCGGTCACCTTGAGACCCTCGGCGGCCACGATCAGGAGCGCTCGCCGAGCCCGAGTCAAATCGACGACGTGGTCGAGCGTTCGCCGCAATATCTCGAGCGGAGGACGCGTGCTCCGGAGGAGATCAATGGTGTCGAAGATCGCCTTGAGGTTCCGTTGCGCGTGGGCCGAGTTGCCGTCGAACAGGCCCTCGAAGGGGTCTTGGCGGTGGCCGGTGTGGTCGAGGTCCTCGGTGAAGACCGTGACTCGATTCCGTCCGGCGGTCTTGGCCGCGTAGAGCGCCTGGTCCGCCCGCTTGATCAGGAGCTCACTCGAGGTCCCATGCTCTGGGTAAATCGAGAGACCGATCGAGGCCGTCACGGTCAGGCCGGCCTCGCCGATCGGCTGGCTCCGGATCGCGACCGCGACTTTGTCTGCCACGATCCGGGCTCCCCTCCCGTTGGTGCCTGGGAGCAAGACCAAGAACTCCTCGCCGCCCCAACGACAGGCGTAGTCGTCGACTCGGAGCGCGCGCTTAAGGCGTGCGCTCACCCGCCGCAGGACCTCGTCGCCAACGTCGTGGCCGTGGCCGTCGTTGATCTTCTTGAAGTGATCAAGGTCGAGCATCAGCACCGTCAACTGATCGCCCTCCTCCTCGGCGTTGCGCAGCTCGTCGTCGAACACCTGGCGGAGGAAGCCGCGGTTGTGAAGTCCCGTCAGGGGGTCCGTCGTGGCCTGGTGATGAAGCCGCGCGTTCTGGAGCGCGATCGCAGCTTGCGCCGCGACCGCCTCGAGAAGCCGCAAGTCTGGCTTGTCGAGGGCGCGAATGTCCGAGGTGCTGTCGAGGTAGATCGCGCCGAGGACACGGCTTGCTCGCGAACGGTGACGGCGATCGTCGCGCCCCGCTCTCGCGCTCAGGCGGCGCGGGGTCAGGAGCGGAATGCAGAGCGCGCTCTCAAGGCCCATGGAGACGACGCTCTCACGGAGCGAGAAGCTGTTGTCCGTCGCGGCGAGGCCTGTCCGAATCGTGATCGCGCGGTCGCGGAGGGCCTCCTCGACCAGGCCGCGCGAGAACCGGCGCGCGTGGTCGTCGAGGTGCTCGTGATCCATGCAACGCCCGCGCACGGGCTGGAGGCGTGCGCCGCGGCCGTCCTCCTCGCCGAGGAGGAGCAACCCGCGCTCGAACCCAGTGAAGTCCAAGACCTCGTCGAGGATCGTGTCCATTAGCCGAGAGAGGTCAGGGGCGCTCGCAATGTTCTGAGAGAGCATGCCCAGGCGGAGGAGGCGCTCCTTGAGGTAGCTCCGATTCGAACTCCGGGTGTGGGGCCCTCCAGCGCCCGGCCGCGATCCGCTCGCGCGCCACGTCGAGAGGTCCTCGTCAGACGTCTCCTCCTCAAGGAGGTCCCCGCTCGTGCTCGACTCGCTCCCGACCGGCAACCAAGACGTGCCTTGGTCGATCCCCGCGATCACCTCTTCAGCGTCGGCGTCGTCGTCGACGTAGACCACGAGGGAGTCCCCAACGCGAACCTGATCCTCGATATCGAGGGCCATGGCCGTGATTTGAAGCCCGTTGAGGAAGGTCCCGTTCTTCGAATTGAGGTCAATGATTCGATACCCGGGGCCCTTGGGCAAAGGCTCGACTCGACAGTGCTTCCGCGAGACCTCCAGCCCTTCGAGCTGGACCTCGTTTTCTGGCTCACGCCCCATGGTGAGGGAACGTTTGCCGAGGGGGAACTCCTGAACTTGGGCCCCCGGTCGCGTTAGCACGACCAGCTTCGGCATGCCTGACTGGCTCCTTGGCTGTCCCAGACAGCGCGTTGTCTGACCAGCCTAGCCCGCTTCTGCCGACGCCACTACGCCAAGCGGCCGGTTTCTCGGTGGCTAGGGCAGCACAGCTGAGGCGGGGCTCCCGAGGAAGGCGACGCCCGCCAGGGAGAAGGCCAAGGCGCAGAGCAGCGCCCAACCGAAACCAGGCCGGGCGGGAGGAGGCGTCCAGCCTAGGGGCTGCGGCTCGTCACGGCGGGCTTGGCGCCGGCCCTCGCCCTCGAGCAGCCGATAGCGAGCCCGCGCCGCGAAGGGGCCAAAGCGCTCGACCTCCCCGCTTGGCCAGCTGACCACGACCTACTCCACGCGCTTGGTCTCCCCGCCTAGCCCGACGTGCTGCTCGAGGGAAAACTGGCTCGCGTAGCCGTGGCCCGCCCCGACGAGGCGGGTGTGGAGTCGCCCCTGGGCCCGAAACCGGAGGATCGCTCCGACCGCGTCCCGGTTCTTCGAGCGCCCTTGGAGCCGAAACGCGATCCAGCTCCGCTCGGCCCCCCGCACGTTGAGCCAGAGCGCGGCCGGCGCCAGGTAGTTGTTGATCGCGAGGTCGACGTCGCCGTCCTGATCGAAGTCGGCGAGCGCCAACCCGCGAGCGTCGAGCGGATCGTCGAGGCCGAGGGCAGGGCCCGCCGAGAGGAAGCGCCCGTCACCGCGGTTGAGCAGCACTACGTTTCGCTCGCGCCCGTTCCACGAATTCTCCCCCACGAACGCGTCGGTGTAGATCCGCTCCTCCTCAGCTGCAGATTGGGAGCTCACGGCCCCCTCGGCGAAGGGCAGTCACAAGTCAGTCTTCTTCTTGCCGGTGATCCAGCCGTTGACCGCGACCACGTCCAAAGAGCCGTCGTTGTCGAGGTCAACGAGGCCCGAGCTCCAATACCAGCCGGCGGGCGCAGCTCCGCTCCGCTCGCTCCAGTCCTCAAAGGTCCCGTCGGATTTCTGGCGGAGGAAGTAGTTTCCCTTGAGCGAGGCGCGCCCGACCCGCGGCCAGTCAGATCCCATGTGCTTGCGGAGGTCATAGAACAGACGCTGCATGCCTTTGCGCCGCGCGCTCTTGACGATCCCGAGCACGTAGGTCCGCACGTTGACGTCCTCTGAGAACCAACGCTGGTTGCTCCGAATGCTCGAGACGTAAATGTCGAGCCGCCCGTCCCCGTCGAGGTCGCCTATGCTGGCGCTCATTCCGCCCGAGACCGCCAAGGTCCCGCTCTCGAGCGCGACGTCCGAAAACCGCCCCCCGCCCTGATTGCGAAGCAGCACGTTGCGCCCGTAGTCGTTACTGAGGTAGAGGTCGACGTCCCCGTCGCCGTCGAGGTCGCCGGCCGCAGCCCCGAGCGTCAGCCCGGCGTCGTCGGCGCCGGACGCCGCGCTGACGTCCTCGAAGCGGAGCCCGTCCAGACCTCGATAGAGCCGGTTGGCGGCGCCATTGCGAGTGTAGAGCATTGTCTGAGGTATATCCCGACGCGCGTCGAGGAACCGCCCCAGGTAGAGGTCGAGCCGCCCGTCCCCGTCGAAGTCGGCAGCGCAAGCGATCGAGGTCATGTCGTCTTGGGCCAGCCCCGAGCCCTTCGTGACGTCCTTGAAGGTCCCGCCCGTGTTCTCGAACAGGTGGTTGGGCCCGTAGAAGCTGCCCACGAACAAGTCGCAGTCGCCGTCGTCGTCGAAGTCGAGGGCCAAGCACACGTTCGGGTGAGCGACCGCGTCGAGACCCCAAGCCGAAGTCGCCTCGACAAAGCGGAGGCCCTTGGGCCCGGGGCGATTCAAGAACAGGCGCAGCCCGTCGCCCTGAGTCAGGAGCAGGTCGTCCCGCCCGTCGCCGTCTATATCGGCCGCGCTCGCGCCCCCGATCGCGTGCCGCAGGACCTGGTAGCGGAGCGGATTGTTGGGCGGCAAGAAGCGCGGGTCCGCCCGACCGATCGAGAGGATCCCGCGCGGGATCGCGCCCTCGACAAACGCCTTCCCGCTCCCGCTCACGAGCTGCCCGCTCCGCAACACGAGGCTCTCGAGCTGGAGACCCGCAGGGCCACGCCTCCAGCGGCTGGCGAAGCTCGCGTCGAGGCTCGCGCGGCCACCCGCGAACACGCCGCTGAGGCGGACCCGCAGCCGCGCCTCGAGCCAGGTCACGTCGACCGCCTCAAGCAAGTCGAGCTTGACTTCCGCGCTCTCGACCGCGCTCAGAGGCGCCCGAAGATAGTTACGCAGTTTAGTAATGAATATCAACTAAAAGCATACAAACTTGGCGCAACTATAGCAAATGCAGTACAAGTTATTA
>JAESQQ010000598.1 GCA_016765095.1 Planctomycetota bacterium
GAGACGGCGCCGAGGGGGCCCGCGCGATCCGCGCCGCCGGGGGGAAGGTCTCCGCTCAGAGCGCAGAGACCTGCGTGATCCCTGGCATGCCCGAGGCCGCGAGCGCCGCGGGAGCAGTTCATGCGCGCCTCTCGCCGGCTGAGCTCGCGCTTTGGTTGACCCGGCGCCTGCGGGCCCTGAGCTCCCTCTGACGCCCCGTGAGCTGATCTTGTCGCGCCTAGGCCACACGCTCTCCGACGCCCAGGAGGCTCGATTGGCGCAGAGGTTGGCTGGCAGCGTCCCGCCCGGAGCGGACCTCGGGAGCTGGCTCACTCTCCTGGCCAGCGAGGATCTACGCGGTCCCGCTTGGTGCGCGGTGCTCCCCACCGTCCTCGTGCCGCGCACAGAGTTCTTTCGCTACCCAGAGCAGCTCCTCTCGCTCCGGGCCCGGATTTTCAAGAGGCCGCGGCCCGGGCACGTCTGGAGCGCGGCGTGCGCGACGGGTGAGGAGGCCTTCTCGCTCGCGGCCTGCCTTGGGGAGGACACTCGGGTCGTGGGGACGGATCTCTGCCAGGAGTTCCTCGGCCTCGCCGCAGCAGGCCGCTACCCGCGCCGGCGCTTTGATTCGATCCCGCTCGTCTACCGGCGCGAGTTCCAAGAGGTCGCGGGGGGGATCGCGATCAGGCCCAAGCTGCACGGTCGAGTTCGCTTTCAGTGGAGCGACCTCACCGATCCGGCGAGCTACCCCGAGCGACCGCGGGGCGGCTGGGACGCGATCTTGTGCCGCAACGCCCTCTTTTACTTCGAACCTCGTCGCCGACGGGAGGTCCTCCGCTTCCTGGCGCGCGAGCTGTCAAAGGAGGGCGTCCTGTTCCTCGGGCCGGCCGAGCAAGTGACTGGGATCGGAGAGCTGCGCTTGCTCAGGTTGGCGGAAGGGGTCTACGCATACCAACGGCCGCGGCGGCCCGAGTCCAGCCTCGGGTCCTCAGAGCCGGCGAAGGCGGTCGAGCCTGAGCCTCTCTTTCAGATCCCGCCCCAAGTCGCCGAGGGGGGGGCGAGCTGGGACGGGTCGACCTCCGAGGGGGGCTCCCCGCGCGAGCTGCTCGTTGAGGCCGCGGCTCTCGAGTTGGACGACCCCGAGGCGGCCAAGGCCCTGCTCGGGCAGGCCGCGGCTGAAGCCGACTTGGACGCGAACCTCCACTGGGAAGTCGGACGGGCGTTTCGCCGCCTGGGTGAACCTGCCCTCGCAGTAGAGGCCCTCCGTCGGGCGCTCCTCTTCTCGCCAGACCTTTGGGAAGCAGCTTTCTTGCTCGCGGGGGCTCTGTTCGACCTCGGCCGATACAGGGAGGCGCAGGGGGTGTATGAGCGGACACGCCGCCTCGTCGCTGGCGCAACCAGCGATCCCGAGTCCAACGCCCGCGAGGCGGACGCGACGTGTCGAGACAGGATCGCCCGCTGCATAGCTCTTCAAGGGGACTAAAGGAAGTCCTAGCCTTGACCCAGGTGAGCCACTACCCTGCCTGCTGTGAAAAGACTCCTCCCCACGCTCCTGTTGGTCTGTTTGGCGGGAGCCCCAGCTCTCGCCCAGCCGGTTGAGGTCGACCTCAAGACCCTCCTGGCCGACCTCAAAGTCGGCATGTCGAGTGAGCGCGGTTCGACCGTCGAGGAGGCGGCGAGCCGCGTCGAGCGGCTGGCCCGGACCCTCCCCAAGCCGGAGGTCCTGCTCCCCCTCGTCGAGGCAGCGATCTTCAGCGGCCGCGGCACAGCGGAATACGGTGTGATCGGCAGCGGCCAGACGGCCTTCGCGCGGGTCGTGGAGCGAGCGAGCGTACCGGGTCCAGTGATCGCGTCGTTGCACCGGATCACGAGCAAGCTCAAGGTTGGCCTCCTGCGCGAGTGGGTCGCGAGCGAGGTCATAGAGCTCTCGCGGCGTTTCCCGCAGGCCAGCTTGACCTCGATCGAGAGGCTCCTCGCAGATCCAGACGCGGACGTCCGCGAGTTCGCCCGAAGCGCCCTCTACGAAGCAGCGCGCAATGTCCAACCTCGCGAGGCGTTGGCCTTTATCGATCGCCAGCTGCTCCGGACTGACTTGAAGCCGGGGGCGCTGACAGAGATTCGCCATATAGCGCAGCGCACCTTCGACGCCGCGGGTCGCGTCCCCGCCGCCCAGCGCGGCGAGTTTCTTCGCATGCTTGATCACGTCGTCTCGACGGCCAAGAGCGGCGCGCTCCAGGAGCTGGCTCGCAGCACGCGGACCCAGGTCCAAATGGACCTTCTTGAAGGGAAGTCGTCCAAGACGACGGATCGCTTCGCGGCCTACCGTCGGGCCGACGGGAAGCTCAACTGGGGTCAGCTCTTGCGGAGTCCCTTTACGAGAGGGGCCAAGGGCGAAGGCTTCAGCACGCCGCGCCCAGGCGCCAAGGGCGAGGTCGTGACAGGTTTCTTGCCTGAGGTTGTGGCGAGCGAGGTCTTTCGGACGGTTCGCGAGGCCGCAGTGGCCGAAATCGAGGGCAAGCTCGCCAAGGCGCCCGCAGGGGAGCGCGCTGGGATCCGCGCTCAGATCGAGGCCCTCAAGGCGACCTCGATTAACTACGCGAACAGCAACGACATTTCCGCGCGGCGTGTCGGCAGCAAGATCGAGATCTCCCAGGGCCTCCTGCAAGAGACCTACGCGCGCTCCATGAAGCTCATGGAGTCCGGCGTGGTCGAGGCGGGCCAGCGGGGCATGTATCAGGCCCGCGTGCTGGGCCTCGTGTTCGCTCACGAGTTGGCTCACGTGGCAGGGCTCAAAGCGGAGCGGCCAGCGGACGCCGAGGCGGTCAGGACGATCTGGTCGTCGCTGCTCAAGCCCCAGGACGCGGCCCAAGCGAAGGTCCTCCTCGAGGGGACCATCGATCTGTTCGAGCGACCGACCGGCCGGAGCGCGTTTAGCAACTTGCTCTACAAGCTGCGGTCTTGGGCGCGCTACGGGACGGCGCGCGGGCGCCTGGAGTCCATGCGACGGGCGGCCGCGGGCGAACCCGATCTC
>JAESQQ010000599.1 GCA_016765095.1 Planctomycetota bacterium
AAACAAGGATGGTTACAACACTCCGAGGACCCTAGCAAGCTAAGGCGGCTCGGGCGCACTCACTGAAGACCCCCCATTCTCCGAGGACCTCAGCCAGCTGAGGCGGCGCCCGAGCCCGCTGTCGGGGACCCCGTCGCGGCTGAGGCCGAGGCTAAACCGAAGGGAATGAGCAACCTCATCTACGGAATCGACGACGTTCCCCCGATCCCCGAGACCCTCGCGCTCGGGTTCCAGCACTACCTGACGATGTTCGGCTCGACGGTCGCGATTCCGCTCTTCCTAGGACCAGCCTTCGGAATTCCGGCCAATTCCACAGACATGGCCGCCCTGATGGCCACGATGTTCTTCGTGTCTGGAATTACGACCCTCCTCCAGACGACCTTTGGCAACCGACTCCCGATCGTGCAGGGCGGAACGTTCTCGTTCCTGGCCCCGACCTTTGCGATTTGCGGCATGGCGAGCCTCTCCAACGCGGGCTGGGAAGTCCGAATGCAGCATGTTCAAGGCGCGATCATTCTCGGCGCGATCGTCGAGATCGTGATGGGGGCGACCGGCCTAGCCGGCCGTGTCCTCAAATACGTCGGGCCAATCACGATCGCGCCCACGATCGCCTTGATCGGGTTGGCGTTGTTCGAATACGGCGCGCCTGTCGCTGGCAAAGACTGGTGGATGGGAGGACTGACGATCTTCCTGATCATTCTGTTCTCCCAGATACTCCGCCATAAGCATCGAGCCTTTGAGCTCTACCCGATCTTGCTCGCGCTCTTGATCGCATGGGGCGTCGCGGCGGCGCTGACCGCCGCAGGCGTGTTTGGCCCCGGCCACCCAAGCCACGTCTCACTGGACAACGTCCGCAACGCGCCCTATTTCCGGCTTCCAACGCCCTTCCAGTGGGGCTGGCCTCAGTTCGGTGCCGCAGCCTTCATGGGCATGCTGGCGGGCTACCTAGCCTCGGTCGTGGAGTCGATCGGCGACTACTACGCCTGCGCTCGAATGGCTGGGGCGCCGGAGCCCGACGCCAAGCTCGTCAACCGCGGGATCACCTTCGAGGGGATCGGCTGCTTGATCGCGGGGATCTTCGGGACCGGCAACGGAACCACGAGCTACTCCGAGAACATTGGCGCGATCGGTCTGACGCGCGTCGCCAGCCGCCGCGTCGTCCAGGCCGGCGCCGTGATCATGCTCCTCTTGGGCTGCGTCGGGAAGTTTGGCGCGCTGTTCACCACGATCCCCCAGCCAATCGTGGGCGGCATGTATTGCGCTCTGTTCGGCATGATCGCGGCGGTCGGGCTCAGCAACCTCCAGCGGGTCGACTTGAACAGTTCGCGCAACCTGTTCATTCTCGGGTTCGCGTTCTTCATGGGGCTCTCGATGCCCTTCTACGTCAAGAACAACCCAATCAGTTTCTCCCCACCTCCAGCCCATATCGCTCTTGCTGATACGGCCAAGGTCAACCCTGACGCTGGGGCCCTTGCGACCCTCGGGCTCAAGCCCGAGGCCACCGTCGGCCAGGCAAAGGCTGCGCGCGACCGGCTGCTCGCGATCTACGTCACCCCCAAGACCGCGGACGGAGCCGTTCCAGCAACGACGCCCCTGAAAGGCATCAACCCTGCCCGCGCCAAAGATCTCGACGCGGCGGTCAAGGCGCTCGCCAACGATCCGCCCCCCCCGCTCCCCCTTGAGCCAATCCAGGGCGAGGGGCCCGTCTACACCGGCGGGTCGGGAATGAAAGACCTCGGCCTCAGCAACGAAGCCACGGTGGACGAGGCAAGCAAGGTTCGAGACGAGATCGCGAGCCTATACCGCGGCCCTGGCGCCCTGCCGGGAACCGACCCGGCTCATATCGGGCGGTTGAACAAAGCGTTCGCGAGCGTTGGAAACCGCCCCGTCAAGAGCGGCGAAGAATCAACGAAGGACGCATTCCTCGCGTTCCTGGCAAACATGCTGAACACAATCGGCGTCAACGGAATGGCGATCGCCGCCATGCTGGCCTTGATCCTCGACAACGTCGTCCCAGGCACACGCGAAGAGCGCGGCCTCGCGATCTCCGACTAAGTACCCCCCGACAAAGGAGTCGACTTGTGGAATCCCAAGAGATGATCGACCTCTGCCTCCAGCACAGCATGTACACCTGGACGGCCACCTCGAAGGTCAACCCGCTCCCGATCGAGCGGGCCGAGGGGATCTACCTCTATCAGCCTGACGGCAAGCGGATCATTGACTTCAACAGCCAGCTAATGAGCGTCAACATTGGTCACAACCACCCCAAGGTGGTTGAGGCCATGAAGAAGCAGCTCGACTCGCTGATCTACTGTTTCCCGGGCACGGCCACGGCCGTCCGCGCGCGACTATCAAAGAAGCTGGCCGAACTCGTCCCCGGCGATATCAACACGTTCTTCTATACGCTGGGCGGAGCCGAGGCGAACGAGAACGCGATCAAGGCCGCCCGTCAGTTCACCGGACGCCACAAGATCCTGAGCCGCTACCGGAGCTACCACGGCGCGACCAACGCCTGCATGCAGATGACGGGAGACCCGCGCCGCTGGGCCAACGAGCCGGGCACGCCAGGCTTCATTCGAGTCATGGACCCTCGCCCCTACGACTACTCCTTCGGCGAGACCGACGAGGAGCAGACCAAGAACAACCTCAAGTACCTCCGCGAGATCATTCAGTACGAGGGGGGACATACGATCGCGGCTATGTTCATTGAGACCGTGGTGGGAACGAACGGGATCATGCCGCCGCCCGCGGGATACCTGAAGGGCCTCCGCGAGCTCCTCGACGAGCACGGGATCCTGCTCGTCTGCGACGAGGTGATGTGCGGCTGGGGCCGGACCGGCAAGCTGTTCGCGTTCGAGCACTACGACGTCGTGCCCGACATTGTGTGCATGGCCAAGGGCCTCACGAGCAGCTATATCCCGCTCGGGGCAATGGGCGTCTCCGACAAGATCGCAGCTCACTTCCGCGACAACGTGTTCTGGGGCGGCCTGACCTACAACAGCCACGCGCTCGCGCTCGCGACCGCTGAGGCTGTGATCGACGTCCTGATCGGCGAGGGCATGGTCGAGAACGCCGTCAAAATGGGCGCCGTGATGCGCTCCGAAATGGACCGTCTCCAAGCCAAGCACCCGTCCGTCCGCGAGGGACGCCAGATCGGGCTGTTCGGCATGATCGACGTCCAGAAGAACAGCCAAGGCGAGTCGATCGCGCCCTACAACGGGACCCACCCGGCCATGGGCAAGCTGGGCGCCTTCTTCCGCGAGCAAGGCCTGTTCACCTTCATTCGCTGGGGAAGCTTCATGTGCAACCCGCCGCTCTGCATTACCGAGGAGCAGCTCCTCGAGGCATTTGAGATCGTCGACCGAGGCCTCGAGATCACCGACGAAGCCTTCGAGGGCTAGCGCCTCGGGCGCACCTGTCCCTCCGGGACAGACGGCGGGCGGGGGTAAACCCCGCACCCTACAGATCGCACTCGGGCGGCGCGCCCCAAGTCGACCCTAGCGGGTAGCTTCCAGCACGTTTCCAGTAGGGGCGGG
>JAESQQ010000600.1 GCA_016765095.1 Planctomycetota bacterium
AACCGCGCGCACGCCACGCGCCTCCTGCTCGTGGGCGACGCCGCCGGCGCGCTCGACCCGATCACAGGCGAGGGACTCTCGGTGGCGCTCGTCACGAGTGAGATCGCGAGCGAGGTTCTCGCTGATGCCTTCGCGCGAAACGACTTCTCCGCCCGCCGCCTCGCCTCCTGGTCGCGACGTCGCGGCCGGGCCATGAGCAGCTTGGCCGGCTTGACACGCGCGCTCCGCTACCTAGCCGACCACCCCGAGCGAGCCGAGCGCGTGATCCGCACCTTGATCAAGGCTCCCGATACCTTCGAGCGCCTGCTCGGCGTCGCGGCTGGCACCGCCTCCCTCGGCTCGCTCCGAGTCCGCGACGGCTTCCGCTTGCTCCTCGGGGCCTGATTGCAGGACCTACACGGGCGTTGCAAGGCCTCTCGTCGGAGCCTCGCAAGTCCTACTGTCTCGTCCTTCTCGAGCTGGCTTGACCTTTGCTTAGTGACCCCCAGTAACGCCGCGAACACCCTAAGGAGTTCCCCATGGCCCAGACCGCCCAAGACACGCCAGACAACTCCCGCCAAGCTCCCACCGTCCAGTCGATCGCGCTCGCGCTGCCCCCCTATACCTTCTCCGCCGAGGAGGCCGAGGCGCAGCTTCGAGGAATCTTCGAGGCCCAAGGCGAAGACCCCGCGATCGTCTCGCAAATGGTCCGCAACAGCGGGATCAAGTCGCGCTTCCTCGCCCGCCCCCCGAGCTTCTATCTCGAGGAACGAGGCCTCACGGCCCGCAACGGCGCCTTCCAAGAGGTCGCGGTCGAGCTCGGCGTGGCCGCAGCTCGCCAGGCCCTCGACGAGGCCGGCCTCAGGCCCGACGAAGTGGACTTGATCATCGACACGAGCTGCACGGGGGTCATGATTCCAGCCCTCGACGTCTACGTCGCCAACGCCCTCGAGCTTCGCGCCGACGTCCGGCGAATGCCCCTGACCGAGGCCGGCTGCGCGGCGGGTGCGACTTCCATGGCCTTCGCCTCAGACTACCTGCGGGGCCGCCCCGACGCAGTCGTCCTCCTGCTCTCCGTCGAGCTCCCCTCGTTGACGCTCCAGCTCGACGACGCGACCCGCGCCAACGTCGTCTCGGCCGCGATCTTTGGCGACGGCGCAGCGGCGGTCGTGCTCTCGAATCGGCCCGCCAAGCAGGCCAGCTTCGAGCATCTCGCCCACACCACTGTCCTGTTCCCAAACACCCAAGAGATCATGGGCTTCGACCTCCGCAGCGAAGGCTTCAAGATCATCCTCTCGCGACGGATCCCGCTCCTCGTCAAGCGCGAGCTCCGCGGGCAAGTCGACGCGTTCCTCGAGCGCCAGGGCTTGAGCCTCAAGGAAATCGGATTCTTCGTGCTCCACCCAGGCGGGACCAAGGTCCTCGACAACGTGCGCGACGTGCTCGACCTGAGCGAAGAGCAAGTCGGCGCAGCGCGCAGGACGCTGGCGACCTACGGTAATCTCTCCTCGGCCTCGGTCCACTTCGTCGCCCATGAGCTCCTGGCTCGCGACGAAGTCCTGCCCGGACAGTTCGGACTGACGGTCGCCATGGGGCCCGGGTTCACGCTCGAGCTCGCCCTCCTGCGAGGTGTCAAGTGACTGAACCAACCCCGAGTGACTCCCCTCCAACTCCGGCCAAGAGCGCCCCGTCCAAGGCTGGACGCCTCTGGCGCTGGGCTCCGGCGCTCGTTGGCCTCGCCCTGGCCGCGCTCGGGCTGGCTGCAGTCGGGTTCGCCCAGAGCGGACTCGAAATCCACGTCCAGCCGGGCACAGCCCCGACCGACGCCCCGGATCCAACCGCGCTCCTCCGCGACGACGTCGCCACGCTCCAGGCTGATCTCGGAGCGCTCTCCAAAGGAATCGGGACCAACCTCGAGGCGCTGGCCACGGCCCTCGACGGCGCGGCCGAGGAGCGGCACGCCGAACAGCTCGCTCGATCCAAGGCGCTCTCCAAGCGCCTGACCCGCCTCGAAGCTGCCCTCGCCGCAGAGACGAGGGAGAGCGCTCGCCTTCGTGCGGAGCTGGCAAGCCTCACGGGCGCCCTCGCCAAGGGGACCGCGCTCGCCTCGGCCCGACCTGCGCCCTTCTCCCCGGACGAGACCGACCCCAAGCCACGGCCCC
The DNA here is from genome assembly GCA_016765095.1 of Planctomycetota bacterium. Classification (GTDB taxonomy): domain Bacteria; phylum Planctomycetota; class J058; order J058; family J058; genus NORP233. The sequence continues at coordinate 2,142 of JAESQQ010000600.1, forward strand.
AAGCCAAGACCCCTGAGCCGGTCAAGGCCGCAGACCCGCCGCCGATCGCGGCCAAGCCCGAGCCCGATCCGGCACCCGCCCCTCGAAAGCGCCGACGCGGGCTGTTCAGCTTCAAGCTCGCGGGCGGCGGTCCCGACTTCACCCAGCGACAGCGCTACCGGGTGATCTCCTCGCTCTCGCGGGTCGGCTTCGACGCCAAGAGCACCCTCCACGACTTCAGCGGTGTGACCTCGACGGTCGAGGGCAGCTTCGTGAGCCGGTTCGACGTCGACGACACCCAAGCCAAGGGGAAGATTCGAGCCGCCGTCAAAGACCTTCGAACCGGCGTCGACGGCCGCGACGAGGAAATGCGCAAGCTCCTCGGCGCAAAGCGTCACCCTTGGATCGAGTTTCAGTTGACCTCGCTCGAGATCACCAAGAGCGACCCCCAGGCCCGCACCGCGACGGCGATCGGCAAAGGGACATTCACGATTCACGGCACCTCTCACGAGGTCTCGGTTCCGCTCGCAATCAGCGTCGATCGCTCCAAGCGACTCCTGATCGCTGGCGAGACCAAGCTCTCCCTGCTCGATTACAAAGTCGAGGTCCCAGACATGGGCGCGATCGGAATGAAGCCCGACGTCAAGATCTGGCTCAGTCTCCGGCTCCGCTCGCTCGGCAAGGCGGGCAAGTGAGGGCGCTGACCCTCCTCGCCGCGCTCGCGTTCTCGAGCGGCTGCTACGCCTCCAACGTGGTCGAAGCCAGCCAGCGCACGGTCAAGGAGACTGAAGTCGTCGTCTCTTGGACCCCCGCGACCGTTGAGGACCTCCCCGGCTTCTACGCCTCAAGCTCGATCGAAGGCGAGGCTGCAGGAGCCCTCCTCAAGGCCTATTACTACTTTGGCGCCGAAGGCTCCTACTCGGGTGCCGTGCTGATCGTCTCGCCCGAAGGCCCCCGGTTTTGGGTCCTGGAGGAGGACGGCAACTACGCCTTGAGTGAAGAGGGCCTCGACCTCAACGACGGTGCGGAGCCCGTCCCCGTTGACGCGGCCCCAGGGAAGCTCCGCCTCCGCGCCCCAGGCTCGACGATCGTGTTCGAGCGCGTCGAGCTGCGCTAAACCGGAGGCCACGATTCTGAGAGGTCGCCCACAGGGGGAGTCTCACGACTCCCCTCCGCTAGGACGGCGACCTCGCTCAGAATCGCGCTCCGCTTTACTAGGAAGAGTTGAGTGTCGAA
>JAESQQ010000601.1 GCA_016765095.1 Planctomycetota bacterium
AGCCTGCTCTGGGTCAGCGGCATGACCCCGCCCCTCGACGCGAAGGTTCGGGCCCTCGACCTCAGCGGCGCTCGCCTGGCCGGGTTGAGCTTCCCAGGGGTCATGCTTCGCGACTCGGATCTGTCGCACGCGGACCTCGGCCAGGCCCGGCTGGAGGGAGCTTGTTTGGTGCGCGCTCGCCTTGAGGAGACTCGTGCTCGCAACGCCTCCCTCGACGGGGCCGACCTTCAGCACGCGGTCTTGATCGGGGCCGACCTTCACCGAGCCAGCTTGCGCGGCGTCTCCCTGGAGGGGGCGCGCTTGACGAGAGTCGACTTGGGATACGCCGCGCTCGAGGGCGCACACGCGGGGGGCGCCTGGATTCACGGCTGCGACTTGAGCGGGGCGCGCATGGAGCGCGTGGACTTGAGCGGGGCCCACTTGGTCGAGTGCAACCTCCAGGAGGCACGTTTGGATTACGCCAACCTGAAGGAAGCCCGCTTGCTCCGCCTCGACCTGCGCCAGACGGGAATGGCCCGGGTCGATCTGACGGAGGCTGCCCTGACCCGCTGCACCCTCGCGCACCGCGACCTCCGGGAGGTGCAGGCCTATCGGCTTCGAGTTCACCGCTCTGATCTCTCAGGCGTCAATCTCTACGGGGCGGCGCTGCACCGGGCGAGCTTTCACGACTGCTACCTGCGGAGGGTGTGCCTGCGGCGGGCCGACTTGCGAGGCGTCTCCCTGCTGCGGGTGCGCTTCGGCGAGGCCGAGGACGACCGCCCGGCGGCCGATCTCCGTCACGCTGACCTCCGCGGCGCGAACCTGTTGGGGACCGACCTTCGCGACGTCGACCTCCGCGGCGCGCGCCTCGACGACCGCCTGCGGACCACAGCGAGGCGAATGGGCGCCTGGCTCTAGCGCTGGCGCTCTCCCTAACCAGCTCGCATGGGAGGGGTATGATCCGACCTCGAGGGCCTATAGCTCAATCGGTTAGAGCTGGGGACTCATAATCCCTAGGTTCCGGGTTCGAGTCCTGGTGGGCCCATTTGGCTGAAAGCCGTCCCTGTGGCGGCTTTTGGCGTTTCTGTGCACCTTCGGCCCTATAGGGCCGAGGCGGAGCGCGCCCACGCTTGCCGTGACCGTCGTCGCTCGATTCGCGGCTCAGCGCCGTTCGGGAGTCGTGTTACGCCGATCGGAGCATCCGACTGGGTCGGGCAGGAAGGAAGGCGACCATGACTAAGCAATCCACTTCCTGGCCCGAGTCTCCAAAGAAGGGAACGTGCGCAGTGGCGCTGATCCTGGCCGTGGCTGTCTGTTGCTGTTGCCTCTACCCCGTCTCTGGGATCGCTCGGGCAAAGCGCAACCTCCAGCAGCCCGCGACTGCCAACGCGGTCGCTGCGCTCCGGAGTCAGGCCATTCTAGAGAAGAGGAGCCCCAGCCGCCTTGAAGCGGCGGAGGCCCTCGGTGTTCGGCCGGAGGCCATTCGGGTGACTCTCGTGGACGGCGTCATGTCTATCAATATGGGCGGGGGCTTCGCTCATTACGGCTTGGTGGCCACGGATCCTGGGGCACCTGTGTCGTCTGTGTCGTTTGGGGACTTGCGCGTCCTCGAGGTCGTTCCCGGCGTCTGGTTCTATGAGGACTGAGCCCGTTGGTGGGGACATGCCAGGATTAGCCCAACCGCGCCGAAGGCTCAGCCTAAGGCATGCTGATAAGGAGCCTCGGCCGGGCGCTCGGCTCCGTCGGCGCGATTGGGCTCCAGGCCAGCCGCCAGGCGAGCGTGAACACGAACGAGACGAAGCTGAGCGCGTGACCACGCGCCAGTCCTCGACGGCCCCGCTCAGGGCTCGGCCGTCACTTGGGAGGGCGAGCAGGAGCCAGGCCCAGAGCCCGACCAGAAGAGCTGCGACCTCCGGCGCAAGCCCAGCGGAGCGGAGGCGCTCACGTCTTGGGCCTCGGAGTCGAGCCCAGATCCACTGGGTCGTGCATTACCCGAGGACAAGTCCCAGTGCGTCGGGATGCGCTGTGCAAGCGTGAGGGGTCACGTTGACCAGAGAGGCGACATGACATCCACTCGCGATGCCAGACCACTCGGGCATGCGCGGCGGGCTGCTGCGCTCAAGCCGTGAGCGACGAAGAGACTCGAGCCAAGGAGCGAGACGGAGAACTCGACCTCCCGGCGATCCTCCGCGCCGCACCTGACCAGAAACGTCGCCTGGGGCTGATACGGCTCTGCGCCAAGCTCGGCCATGAGGAGGCAGAGCGGTGGTGCAAAGAACTGGGGCTCTCTGAACTCAGGGGTCGGCCAGGGCGAGCTTGGCTCGCCCTCTCTCGGCGGAGCCTTTGTCTCTGGCTGGTGGACTGCGCGTGGAGAAGGCTAGATCTCCAGGCGACGGAGGGAGTGGAGCCGGACCCCCGATTCCCGGGCGGCGCTTGAGGCAGTGCAAGAGTCCTTCGCCAATGGGCTGGCACGAACCGCCTTCGAGTCCGCAACCGTGAAAGCAGACATGGTGAAGGACCGACTTGTTCTGGAGACGCAGCGGGCTGACTACCCTACTCCACAGGCCGCGTGCGCAATGCTGGCTGCTCGTGCGGTTCATGCGATCGCCAGGTTTGCGCTTGACGACCCGCCCCTCACCCACTCCTTCATAGTGGAGGGCGCCCTCCTGGACTTGGAAGCCGCTTCTAGTTTGACAGGCGGCGCCGCGATACATGCCCACGAAGCCTGGCAGAGAGCCCACCTCTGCAACGCCTACCTCTGGTCCGAGGTGATCCGCTCCTGAGGGCACACTGAGGGTCATGACCTCAACGGACTCATAATCCCTAGGTTCCGGATTCGAGCCCTGGTGGGCCCGCGCGCTTGAAGCCGCTGTGCGTGCGGCTTTCAGCGCGATCTTCTCCTGGCTATACTCGCCGCCCCCGAGCCAAGGAGAGTGCCGTGAACCAGGAAACGAACACGAGTTGCGGATTCTCCGGGTGGTGGAAGTTCCTCGTGGTCTTTGGCCTGCTCCTCGGCGGCGGGGGCTCGGCTAAGTCTCTCGCCCGACGGGCCGACTCCAAGGCGCAGCGGGCCCAGGGCAAAGCCAATCGCGCCAAGTCCGAGACGGCAGCCCTCCGGAAGAAAGTCGCCTCTTTGGAGAAACGCCTGAGCGCTCTGGAGCGAATGGGGCCTAGCCTGGTGCCCACGCCTCCGCGCTGAGCCGGACCGTCTTGCCTTCGAGGAGGTGCACCACTTCGTTGGGCAAGGAGGCCGGCAGCAGGATCAAGTCGGCGCCGAGGGAGAGGGGCGCGTCGATCGCGAAGAGCGCCGCCCGCAGCGGGTTGTTGGGGAGCGTCTCGGTGAAGAACAGGCGAGTCCCGCCAAAGGCCGCGGGACCGTCGGGTCCGATCATGGTTTGGACGCCGGTTGAGGTGAAGCCGGCGAGCGTGGTCACGAGGGCGAACGATAGGGAAGCTAGGCTCATGGGATCTCCTTCTTGGTTGCTTGAGTAGCTCCTGCGCAGAGATCGTGCCTTGCCTAAGTCCTTTGTCTTGAGCGTGATCCGCCCCGCCGTGCCAGGCTTCTGACGCATCGCGTTGAAGTCCTGTCGGGCTGACTCTGGAGCCTAGCCGTCGTCGTTGGCGACGTCCGCGTCACCTCGGCTCAAGGCCTGGATGTCGGGGTCCTCGTGAGGCGGGACGAACAGGCCCAGGCCCTGGGGCTTGGCGCGACTCCCTGCGGGGCCAAAGCTCGTCGCCTTCTCGCGCAGCTCTTCCAATTCGGGGGTCTCACGCTCCGGCGACTCGTGGCCGGGGAGGGACTCGACGTGGAGCGTCTGGGTCGGGTAGGCGAACTCAACGCCAATCGTGTCGGCCATGCGCAGGACCTCGAGGAACATGTTCTGGCGCGCGACGAGCTCGGTGGACCAGTCTGGGACTTCGAGGAAGCAATAGAGCAGGACCTTGAGGCCTGAGGAGCCGTAGCCCGTGAACGCGGCGTGGAAGGCGTCCTTCTTGGTGTATTCGTTCGCCTTGACGATCGCCTTGAGCCCCTCAATGAAGGCCTCGATTTTGGTCGGGGGCGTGTCGTAGGTCAGCTCGAAGTAGGCCTTGATCCGACGCCGCTCGCGCTTGCCCATGTTGTCAATGTTGGCCGCAGCTAGCTTGGAGTTGGGGACCGAGACCACCGAGTGATAGAAGGTCCGGACCCGCGTCGAGCGGAATCCGATCCCCTCGACGGTCCCCTCGACGTCGCCGGCAATGATCCAGTCACCGATTTGGAAGGGGCGATCGGCGAGGATCATGATCGAGCCGAACAGGTTGGCGCAGGCGTCCTTGGCCGCCAGCGCGGAGGCCAGGCCGCCGAGGCCGAGGCCAGCCAAGACGCTCAGCACGTTGAAGCCCAGGTTTTGGACCGTGACCAAGAGCCCGAACACCACAATGAACGTGTGGAGGGCCCGGCGCAGGAGGGGCACGAGCTGATCGTCGAGGGTGCTGTCGGTCGCTGCTGCGATCTCGCTCAGGTAGTCCGTCAGGACGTCGGCTAGGCGATACACGAGCCAGACCAGACTCAGGCTGACGAGGACCTCGACCATGATCTGGAGCGAGGTCTGAGGCGTCCCCTCAAACCCAATCAAGTAGATCGCGAGCCACCAGAAGGCCCCGGCTCCGATCAGGCCGATCGGCCGCTCGATCGAGGCCACGAGGCGGTTGTCCCAGTCGTTCTCCGACTTCTGAGCCAGCTTCTTGAGCAGGCTCACGAGCCAGACCACGATCGCTCGCACCATCAGTCCGGCCAGGATCGAGAGGAACAGGCTGGCCCACTGCCAGTTGGGGAGCAGGAGGATCTTCTCTTGGGTCCAAGTCGGCAGGTGGCGTTCGAGCCAGGGGGACACGTAGAGCGCGCCCTGTCCGCTGCCCTTGAGGTAGGGCTGGGTCTTGACCTTGTCGTAGAAGGATCGCGCCTGAGTGACTGTCGCCTCCGAGAACAGATACTCGCCGCGGCGCTCACCCTCCTCCATGCGAACGATCGTGATGCTGGTGTTCTTGAGTCGCCAGCGCACCAACGGCTCGCCGTCCTCGCCGACCTCAGGCACTCGGTGGAGGTCGATCACGAGGACTCGGTCAATGACCTCCTTGAGGAACACGACCGCCTCGCGCCCCTTGGCTTGTTGGAGCAGCTCCGCTCCCCCCAGGTGCAGGCAGGAGACGGCGTCGGCGATCCGGCCTTCGAGGCGGGCGTCGCCCTTCTCCCTTCCTGCCCGGTAGTCGTTCATGGCCGACATGAAGGAGCGCATGGTGGCGCGCGGGGTGTCGGTCTTGAGCGGCGCCAGAGTCGCCTCGTCACTGCCCTTGCCCGAACTGCCCTTGAGCAACGCCCCCTGACCGGAGCCCTTCAGGTAGGGCAGGGATTCGACCTTCCGATAGAGCCGCTGCGCGAGCTTGACGGTTCGAGGGGAGAACAAGAACTCACCGGCGTGCTCGCCACCCTGGGCTCGGGCGAGCGTGACGAGGGTCTTCTTGATTCTCCAGCGGCGGAGGTTCTTGGCTCCGGCCTCGTCGGGGACCGCGGGGTCGTTGGCGAGCACGACTCGGTCCAAGATCTCCTTGAGGTAGACCGCAGCCCTGCGTCCTCGCGGACGGCGCGCGGCGGGCTTGAGCTCGCTCAGATCGAGGCAGGCCAAGGCCTCGTCCAGTCGAGATTCGAGCCACTCGTCGTGCTCCTCGAGCCCGCGGCGGTAGTCGTTCATGGCCGAGAGGAAAGTCTGCAGAGTGTCACGCGGCGACGCCGTGTGGAAGGTCGGCAGGCCGCGGACGGGCGCCTTCTCCTGAGCCAAGAGGAGGCTCGGAAAGAGGAGGGCCAGCGCGGACGCGCAGAGAAAGAGTCGCTTCATGATCACCACCGGGGCAGAGGGCGCGGAGCCTAACAGCGGTGGGAGCCAGGAGATAGAGACCCCGAACGTGAGTTCGCCCTAGCTTCAGTGAGATCGGATCTGAGTCGCGACCCCGTTGGTTGCCTCCCAGCGATTGGCTCGCTCGGGGAATCTACCGCGCGGGCACCTGGCGTGGGTCGACGACGCAGGGATCAGCGGAGGGCGGGAGCCCGGCCTGCTTGCCGGCTGGCTCCACAGCTCTGGGTCTAAACGGGAGTTCACGATCGTGATCGGTCACGTGGAGCGTTGTTGCCGGCATAAGAGCTGGTCGACAGTGACCCCTCACGATCGTGCGCTCCCATTTACTAGTTCCCAAGAGGACGTGCTGGACTCGGGGGAGCCCTGCTACGCAGCTAAGACCCGTTCTCGACACCCAACTCTTCCTAGTCAAGCGGAGCACGATTCTGAGCGAGGTCGCCGTCCTAGCGGAG
>JAESQQ010000602.1 GCA_016765095.1 Planctomycetota bacterium
CGCCGACACCAAGGCTGGCAGTCGCCTCCTCGAGCGCGGAGTCGCCAAGAAACACCCCAAGTCGACCTACCTCCTCGGCGACCTCCTCATCAGGGGACTCCCCGGGGTTCCAGCGAACCCGGCGCGGGGCAAGACCCTAATCCGGCAGGCCGCCAAGCTCGGATACAAGCCCGCGGCCGCTCATCTCAAAGCCCGCGCCTGGTAGCTCTGCGCACGCCCCTCCCGCAGCAAACCGGCGTCCCCTGCGCGATCGGTGAGGCCGAGCGGAAGCAAGTGGAGATCACCTTGCACGCGCGGTGCGGCGCAAGAAGCAGAGAGCGGGCCCATAGGGCAGAACCTAGCCTCATTCTGCCTATCGGCCCAGGGGCTCCAGAGCGTAGTAGGCCTTGAGGTTCTTACTTTGCACGTTGGATCCTGGGGCAAGGGGCGTCGCACGATCGAGCTCGAGGAGGGCCCCTTTGAGATCCCGCCCTCGGAGGCGGACGAGGGCCAGGAGCAACCGGGCCGGGAGCAGGCCGTGATCGAGTTCGAGGGCACGTTCGAGGTGCTTCCGCATGGTCGGGAGCCGCTTGGGGTCGATCCGGGACAGTTTCCCCTTGGCGTCGCGGAAGGGACTTGCGGTCGGGGCCTCCATCACGGCCCGCAGGTAGTGCCCCTGTGGCCACTCGAGCTGACGGAGGAGGGCGTCCGCCTCAGCGCGGAGTTCGGGCAGGGCGGTTGGAGTCTGAGGCTCTCGCCCACGTGTGTAGGGCCAGGCGCGCCCGCGGAGTTCGCTCGTCCAATGCAACTCAGCGCTGTGACTGATCGCCAAGCGGAGCGGTTCCGAGTCAGGGTCGGCCGCGAAAGCCGCTCGGAACAACACGAGGGCGGACGCAGGATCACCCGTCTCTAGGAATCGGCGAGCGTCACGCTCAGCCTGCAGCAGCCTTCGAGCCTTGTAGACCCGGACGAGGGCTTCTCCTGCGGACCGGGGAGGTCGTCGGCATACACCGTCTTGAACTCGTCCCAGTGGGGCTTGAGATCTTCGCGGCGAGGGTGGAAGGACTGGGCCAGCGAGAGGAAGCGATGCGCTACCCCCACGCTACGGCTCCTCCGCCTCTCCATTCGTCCTCCCAGAACGTCGTGCGCCTTCCCGTAACCGAAGTCTCCGGCGTGCTGCAGGAAGCCGCGCTCTTCAGCGTCGAAGTCCACGAGCTCGGCGCAGATAGGTCCCAGCCAGCCCAGGTAACGCAGTTCGAGGAGTGCGACCCGTGCCACCTCTTGATCGTGGCTCCTTTCCGCGTTCGCGGCCTCGGCCAGTTTGGCTTCGACCTCTCGCCGTGCCTTCGGCGTTGCTGCCGCGCTGAGGCGGGCACGCGCTGCTTTCAGCGCTTTGACTGACTCAGGGCGACTGATCCAGCGGGGAATCAGGACCTCGAGTTCGCTGAACTGAGGAACGGAAGTCCGTGCCGGGGTGGGCGCCGGGCTCGTGGCTGGGTGGGGGCTGCTCGGTCGACTCGGAGTGGGATTTCCCTGTCGCGTCAACGGGGGGCCAAACAAGCCAAACGCAAGAAGACTCGAACCGGCGAGCGCCCCCACAATGAGCCGGCCCCAACGAGCGGGTCTCTTGGGCAAGCCTGTCCCGGCGAGGGAAGCCCGCAACTCGGCCAGGCTGGGGCGGGCTTTCGGGTCTCCAGCCAAGGCACGGGAGACGAGCTCTGCCAGCCAGCTAGGCGTTGGTGGGCCGAGGCGACGGGGTGTCTCCTCCTGAAGGGAAATGAGCTGAGCCATCACCGTTCCCCGAAAGGGAATCGGAGGCTCGCCCGAGAGACAGACGAACAGGATCGCTCCAAGCCCGTAGACGTCGGCCGCCGGACCCGAGTCTTCACCCCGCGCCTGCTCGGGAGCCATGAAGAGGGGGCTTCCTAGAACCGTGCCGGTCTCTGTCAGGCGACTCAGGTCGCTGACTTTAGCGAGGCCGAAGTCTGCCAGGAGCGGGATCTCGTCCCTGGAGAACAGGACATTGGCGGGCTTGAGGTCTCGGTGCAGAATGCCATGCGCGTGAGCGACTTCGAGGCCAGCCGCCAGCTGCTCAACGAGAGCCGTCGCCGCCTCCCAGGGCAAGGGCCCCTGGGTCAACCGGTCTGCGAGCGACCCGCCTCCAGCATGCTGAAGAACGAGATAGGGACACCCTTCGTGACGGCCCGCGGCGTGGACTCGGATCAGGTTGGGGTGGCGCAAGCGGGCCAAGGCCACGCCTTCGCGCTCGAAGCGGAGGAGCTCCTCAGGATCCTGGATGTGCAAGGTCTTGATGGCGACCGTTGAGCCAGTCTCGATTCGGAGTCCTTGGTAGACGACTCCCATCCCGCCTCGACCCAACTCGGCCCGGAGTTCGTAGCCGTCGACTCGATCTCCTATGTGCCAGCTCATGGGAGGAACTCTAGTGTTTGGACCTCGCTCGCGTCTGGGTCGGTCCTCCGCGCGTTCGAAATCCCCGTCAGACGCCCGAACCTGAGCCTGAGGACCGCTCACCCGAAAGACGTCGCGTTGTTAGAAGCCCGTATCGCAGCGAGGCTTACGACGGTGCCCTCCAGGAGAAATCCCCTAAGTCCTTTGCGATCGGTGCAGGCCAGAGGGCCACTGACTCCGAGAATCGGGCGTGCTAACCCCTTTGATCGCATGAACTTGACCACCGAGTGCACTCCGTGCACGGGCGACGCGCGCACGGGGTGCTCACTCGCTCCCGCTCCGAGGGCTGATCCCTTGCTCTCAAAGCACTTGGCCCCTGGTGCTGGCCTTGCTCCTTCCAATCGCGGAACGAAGGAAGGACACCCTCGGTGCACAACACACGCGTCGCGCTCTTGAGCGCGACTCTTACCCTGGCGGGTCTCATGACCGGCTGCGGGGAGCAGAGCTCCCAGCGAGCCTCAGCCAGTACGTCGGCCTCCACCACGAGCGCAGCCGCTCTCTCGACACCCACTCCCCTTCGCGTGACCAAGGTCACCCACAGCGGCGAGTTGGCTTGGATCGAGTTCAGCGCTCCCGTTGATTGGGACACAGTCTTGGCTGGCGTCCGGATCTACGAGGACGTCGACCTCGATCCTGGCGGTGACTTCCGAGTCGGGACGGCGACACCGTGGCTTGACGAGAGCGGACAAGTCCTGGTGATCCGCGCCAACGCGCGCACCCCTCACGAAGTGCGTATCCAGCTGACGGATCAAGTCGTCTCTCTGGGCGGACAGCGTCTCGAGGGCGGGCAGTTTTCTGCCGCGATCTCGTTTAGCGACGCGCAGGCGGAGGTCGTGTTCGAGCTCCGCTATCGCCCTGCTCCCCTGCCCCTGCCAAGCGGGAGCGGCCTCGCTCGCAACGTCTCGGACGATCACGGCGACGACGTCTCGAGCGCGACTCCTCTCCAGGGGCCTACGGACGGCGTCATCGAGACCGCCGCGGACCGCGACTGGTTCTCCCTCGAGCTGGTCGAGGGGGAGGTCACGATCCGAACCGAGACCACCGGTGACACGATCCTGAGCCTCTACAGGCCCAACAACCAGATCCTGGCCACCAACGACGACGACCCCAACGGGGGCCGCCACTCGGTGGTGACCCACACGATCGACTCCAGAGGTCGCTACTACGCAGAGGTCCGGGGCTACTCGACCACGACCCCTTCCTATCGAGTCTCCGTCGACGGGCCCGGCGCGATCAGCGAGGCCGGCGACGAGATCGGAACGGCCCGCGTGGTGCAGCTCGACGACCGGGTCAGCGAAACGCTCGGCGCCGACGATCGAGACCACTACGCCCTCGACCTCCCAGCCGGCTCCCTCCTCCGCTGCGAGGCGGATCAGGCCGAGGTCAACCTGATCGCGCTCGACCTGTCGGGCCGCGCCTTCGCAGACCCGGTGCACATCGTGGCTTCGGGCGAGACGCTCGGGGTCGTCGCCCGTCGCTACGGAATCGGCTGGGCTGAGCTGGCTCGGCTAAACGGAATCGCGAACCCGAACGTGATCGAAGTCGGCCAGCGGATTTACGTCCCGAGCACCGACCCCCTCGAGATCACTGCCCCCGGAGGACGGCTCTATGTCCTCGCGTTCGGATTCGCTGGCGCCACGCCGAGCTACACGATCGGGTTTCGCGGTCCCGCCACGGTCACCCCTCTTCCCCCCCCTACGAGCTCGGACGACCACGGAGACGACCGGTCGGGTGCCTCGCCTCTGACCCTCGGAGTCGATCGCTCTGGTGTCCTCGAGCAGACCGGCGACGTCGACTGGTTCGCAGTCGACCTCCAAGAGGGCAAGACCTACGTGATCTCGACGGTGACCGCGGGCGACTCGATCCTCCGCGTCCTCGACAGCCAGGGAGCCGAACTAGCCAAGAACGACGACGACCCAGGCGGCGGGCGCCAATCGCTGCTCAGCTTCCGCGCCGCGACCGGCGGCCGGCACTACTTGGAGGTCTCCGGCTACGGCCAGGCAACCTTTAGCTACACGCTCCAAGCGGGCCTTCGCCAGCAGGGCGCGCTCCCCCGCCCCTCGCGCTTCACGGCGCGCTCGGGAACCGACGTCTGGCACATTGACTTTCGCCTCAGAGCCGACTTGTTCGCCCAAGACGTCGCTAGCCACGGCCTCTCGTCGGGCGACGCTCAGACGGATCGACTGATGCAGGATCGGATCAAGGACGAGCTCCTCTCCTTCTTGAGCCAGAAGTACAGGCTGAGCGGCGACAGCTCCGCGATCCCACGGCGAAGCTGGAAAATCAGCTTCACCCAGGACAAGCCCCCCGGACGAGCGGGGCGCAACTTCTCCCGCGAGGCGGTTGGAGGAACCCACGAGGACGGCAGCCGAACGCTCGGCGTCTCCTACCTAGACACTGGCAACCGGCGCAAGGAGGACAACGACGACCTCGGTGAGCTGGGGATCTTCAGCGCCTCGATCGACGGCCGGGACTCGACCCTCCGCCCCTCGCTCCGAACCTCGGATCGACGCTACCTCGACGGGACTTATCTCCTCGGCGACGGGACCCCGGCCGACGATCGCCGCTTCCGGCGGGTCCGTCAGGTCGCGAGCGACTGGGCTCACGCCCTCGCGGTCGTGACCGCTCACGAGGCTGGCCACTCGGTCGGCCTCGAGCACGACGAGAGCAACTCTCGCGGAATCATGAAGGCTGCCCTCAGCCGATACCTCCTCTCCGATCTCGCGACGCGCTTCGCCGACGCCAGCGCGCTGACGCTCGACTCCAACCTCAAGAAGGACTAGCCATGCACGTAGCGACCTTCCGCGCCACGCTGGCGCTCCTCTGTCTGTTCGCCCTCGTCCAAGCGCCCGCCCAGGCCAGCGTCGTCGCTCGCGAGCGCGTCAGCCTCGGCAGCCTCAGCGACGCCAGCGACGGGATCTTCGTGGCTGAAGTCAGCGCGACCTCGCCCCGGCTCGTTCTGACCGTGGCTTCGGCGCTGCGAGGACCCGCCTTGACCCGGATCGAGCTCGATCCCGGACGCTACGTCCGATTCCGCACGGGTCAGCGAGCCGTGTTCTTCCTCCGCCGCGCGCCCGGAGGAGCCTGGCGTCCCCTCGTGACGGAGTACCAGCGAATCCTGATCGCCAATCCCGCGCTCGAGCTTGAGCTCGTGACAGCGATCCGCGGCCGGATCCCCTCGCTCTATGGAAACGCAGCGGCCCTCGCCCAGGGCCTGTTCGATCAGCTCGAGTCGGCTCAGGGCCGAATCCGCGAAGACGCCGCCTGGGACCTCCTCCGGCTCAAGACCCACCAGCCGACGGCCGCCCAGCGCGCCAAGCTCCTCTCGGCGCTCAAGCGCGCCGCGACCACGCCCCTGCTCCGCGTCTGCGCCCGCTGGCCGGAGCCCGCGATGCTCCAACCGGCCCTCGACGTCGCTCGCCAGAATCCAGGCGATCTCCGCCAAGAGGCCGGGCGTGCCCTGGAGGCGATCGACGCGGGCGGCGCGATGACCGCCCTTGAGCGCGACCTTCGCCTAGGCACTCGAATCGCTGGCCTTCATGCGACAGGCGTCGCGAGAGCGCTGCGGGACGGGGCCGCCGGACAGCTCCTCGCCACGGCCCTTGGACACCGGCTCGAGGAGGTCCGCTACGCGGCGGTCAAAGGCCTCAGCCAGCGCGAGCTCAACTCGCTCCAGCTCGCTTCACTCGAGCTCGCGGTCTGGACGCCCAACTCCCGGCGTGTTTCGAGCGCTGGGGTCGCGGCGCTCGCCCTGACGGCCCCTGGCAGCGTGCTCTAGCGCGTCGCCGATCAGCACCCTGATCCGGAGCTACGCCGTCTCGCCCAAGCGCTGCGGAGCGAGCCGATCCGCGTCGGGCGCCCCTTCCTCCGCTAGGGGTTCGCTAGGGATTGACGGTGATCTGGTAGATCGCGCCGTTGAAGCTCTGAGGGCTCGCGCTGTCGCTCGCCTCGACCGCGAAGATCCAGGTCCCCGCTTCAGTCGGCGTCCCGCGGATCTCGGCCTCGGCGGTGTTGCTGCCGGTCGGGTTCGGGTTGAAGTTCACGCCCGGAGGCAACGAGCCATAGCTGAACTTCCAGGCGAAGACGGGAGTCCCGTTCCCGATCGTGATCATGTTTGTGTAAACCGCAGCGACGGTCGCGTCGATCAGGATCGTCCCCGAGACAGGCGTCAGGGTGAGCGCCGACGTCGCGAGGGCGGGGAGCGTCGTCAAGTCATACGACGGAACCGTGGCGTTGTTGTTCTGCTGAAAGACCTCGAACGAGATCGTGCCTGGCCCAGACAGCGCGGGGAACCCGATGATGTCGGCCTGCTCGCTCGTCACGAGCGCTTTGCCGGTCGAGTCGATCACCGAGAGGAAAAAGCCGGGGGGGAGGCTGGTCCCGCCCGCGATCTCCGCGAAGCGATAGACGTCGCCCGGGGCGCCGTTGGTGATCGAGAAGCGCTGCTGATAGAAGCGGTTTTGGACCGGGCTCGTCGTGAGCGTCGAGCCGGTGGCCGGACTCAGCACCAAGGCGTTGTTGACTTTTCCTGAGCTGCCTCCCCCGCTGCAGCCCGCCGCGCTCAGTCCAAGCGCGAGTGGAACGCACAAGAGTGTGAGTGAGAGGAAGGCGAAGCGGGCTATCGGAGATCGTCGAGTGTTCGTCACGGGAATCCTAAGCGTGGGGGGCGTCGCGCACGCCCCCGCCTGGAGTAACGCAGGCCGGGACGAATGGTAGCGCCCCAAGCCCCAACGCGGGAGCGTCAGGGAGCGTCACCCGACACGAGGGCCCGCGCCGCCTCGGCGCCGCGCGACGCCGAGAGCGCTTAGATTAGGCGCCGTGCCGGAGACCCGTTACATTTTCCTCTCGGCCGGCGAGGGTTTCCCCTCGACGGTCTTCGCCTCGCAAGTCGGCGACCTGCTCGGCGTCTTGTCCCGGGCGGGGATCAACTTCGAGGTCCTCGGGTTCGATCCCTTCTATCCACGCAACCGCCTGACCCGGCGCGGCCGCGACTCGCTCCTCGAGCTCTCGGATCGCTTGCCGGGGCCGCTCAAGCTGCGGCCCTTCATGCCCTACGAGGACCGAATCGGGCTTCCCTTCGCGCGACGGCTGCTCTCGCTCTCGCTCGATCGCCGCCCGACCGTGATTCACGCGCGCGGAGTGTGGGCCGCAGCCCTCGCGGCGCGTGTCAGCCAGCGACGGCGGAGCGTGAAGTTCCTCTACGACGTTCGCGGTGACTACGTGGCTGAGCACGCGTTTCACCACACCGGACGCGGCGACGCCCGAGGATTGAGGGTCCGCGCAGGGCAGTGGCGAATTGGGCGAGCCGAGCGCCGCGCCTGCGATGCCGCCAGCCGCCTGCTCTGCGTCTCGAACGCGCTCCGAACCACGCTCGAGGGGCGCTACCCAGGAGCAGGCGTCAAGGCGGCCGTGATCCCCTCAGGGCATGACCCGCGCCGGTTCTTCCTCGACCCCGAGCTACGCGCCAAGACCCGCAAGATGCTCGGGCTCGAGGACGCATTCGTGCTCGTCTACGCCGGCTCCATGGTCCCCTACCAGCTCCCCGAAGCGCTGGCCCGCCTCGGTCAGATCGCATGTGAGCTCCACCCCAAGGCTCACCTCTTGATCCTGACCCAGAATCCAGAGACGGCCCGCGGGTATCTGATTCGAGCCAACCTCCCGCTGGGGCGGAGCACCTGCATTCGGGTCCCGCACTCCGAGGTCCCCGCCTACCTCAGCGCGTCTGACCTGGGCCTCCTGCTCCGCCGTCGCGACCCCGTCAATCGCGCCGCGAGCCCGACCAAAGTCGCGGAGTATCTGGCTTCGGGCGTCCCGGTCTTGGTCGGCCCCGAGATCGGCGACACGAGCGAGCTCGTGGTCCAGGCCGGCCTAGGAGCCGTCCTCGACGACCCCGAGAGCCCACGCGCGCTCCGCGCAGCGCTCGGGGATCTCCTCGAGCGGGGGCTCCCCTCACGTGAGCATGTCGCCAAGGTCGCGCAGCGGCGCTTCGCTCGCGATCGGTTCTTGCCGACCTACCTCGACCTCTACGGACAACTGAGCACGGCTGCCCAACGTGGGGCCGCCGCGACTCGGCTCTAACAACTCCGAGGTTGGCAGGGCGGCCTCTCTCGGCGACGATCGAGCCGTGGCGCGCTTGACCGTAGGAGATCTAAGAGGACGACCCCCCTGGCGCGCGGGCCCCGCGCTGCCAACGGCCGATTTCCGCAGCGCTCCGGGCGCGGCTCCCCCGCTTCCGCCCAGCCGACGCGGTAAGGGCTGCTGTCGCAAAGGCTGTCAGGGCTGCCCGTGGGCAGAGGCGAATCGCGCCAGTCGCCGCCACCAGCAGGACCCGCCCGGAGGGGCGTAATTCGTTTGGCAGGCGCAGCTTATGTGCCTAGCCCGGGAGGGAGGTCGGCCCGCTTGCTGCCTCCCCAGCGAGGCCCGACGGCCTCGCCCGCGATTTGGCGAACTCCTTTGTGTGGGGCGCCTTAGGTCTGGACTTTGTTTTGGGGGGTGGTATCTTCCGCGCCCCGCTGTCCTTAAGGGCAGCCACCCCCCAAAGGAGTGCCCCCCATGGATCTACAACGCTGGGACCGCGCCAAAGAACTCGTCGGAAGCACCTTCGAGTTGACGACCCTGATCCAAAAGCGCTGCCGCGAGCTCGTCAAGGGCAAGCAGCGCAAGCTGGTCGACCTCGAGTCGCGCAACCCGATTCAGATCGCCCTTGAGGAGGTCCTCCAGGGCAAGATCCACCTCGCTCCCCCTCCTCCCCCCGAGGTCCTAGAAGAGCTCACGACCACCGCTCCCGAGCGTCGCTCTCGCGACGAGCGGCCCGGCAGCACTTCGATCGAAGTCAAGATCGACTAGTCCGAGCGCGGCTCAGTAACGAGCGGCTCGGCTGACGGGGCGGCGCCTCTCCTCTGGAGAGCGCCGCTCTTCTCTTTGGTTCCAGTTTTGACAGCGGACCGATCCCCGGCACACTGATCGTGAGCATGACCACCCTCAACCTCAAGAACTTCGATCGACTCGGCCTCCGCGAAGCCCTCGTGGCGCGCGGCCTCAAGAGCTTCCGCGGAGATCAGATCTTTCGTTGGATCTGGCGGCGGGGCGCGAGCGAGGTCGCTGAAATGACCGACCTCGGCAAGGACCTCCGGGCCCGGCTCGAGGCCGAGACTCAGATCCCGAGGTTGGACCCCTCAGACGTGAGGACCGCCCGAGACGGGACGAGCAAGCTCCTCGTGCGCTTGCCCGACGGCCGCGAGGTCGAGTCGGTCCTGATCCCAGAGGGCGAGCGGCGGACGCTCTGCGTCTCGACCCAAGTCGGCTGTGCCATGGGCTGCACCTTCTGCCGGACGGCCACGATGGGTTTGCTGCGGAGTCTCGAGCCCTGGGAGATCACTGAGCAAGTCCTGATCGCTGAGCGGATCCTAGTCGAGCGCGGCGACGCCCGAATCCTTCAGCTCGGACGAGGCGAAGCCGGCAAGGTCTCCCGTCGCCTGACGAACCTCGTGTTCATGGGCATGGGCGAACCGCTCCACAACCTCGAAGGGACTGTCACCGCCTGCCGAATTCTGACCGACCCCAAGGGCCTCGCCTTCCCCGAGAGCCGAATCACGGTCTCAACGGTCGGGCTCGCCGATCGAATCGCCCCCTTCCTCGAGCAGACCAAGGTCAACCTCGCGATCTCACTCAACGCGCACGACGACGAGTTCCGCAGCAAGATCATGCCGGTCAACCGCAAGTTCGACATGGACGAGCTGCTCCGCGTCGTGCGCGACCTCCCCTTGACTGGCCGTCGTCGGGTGACCTTTGAGTATGTCCTCCTGGCTGGTGAGAACGACTCGCCCGCCCAGGCCCGAGTGCTCAGCCGCCGACTCCAGAGCGTCGAGGAGAAGATCAAGATCAACTTGATCCCCTACAACCCGCACGAGGGAGCGCTGTTCACCCGGCCTGCGGATCAGGCGATCGACACCTTCCAGCGCGTCCTGCTCGACAACGGGATCGAGAAGGTCATGGTTCGGCGACCTCGCGGCGACTCGATCTTGGCCGCTTGCGGCCAGCTCGCGCTCGAGAAGACCAAGTCCACCCCCCCCAGGTCCCTACCCCTCACGCGGGGCTCATGACTCAAGTCAGCGACTTGTTCACGCGAATGCCGGGCGGCCACTTCGAGGCCGGCGAGTGGGGTCGCCGCTACGCCGACGACCTCGGCCACGCTTGGGCAGAGTGCCCGCGCGCCGACTGGCTGTTGTGGGGTGCCGCGATCCTCGAGGTCGACCACGCCACGATCACAAGCGCGACCTTGGCCTGTGCTCGCTGGGCGCTCGAGCTCCTCCCCGAAGCTGAGGACGAAGCCCGACTCGAGGGCGTCCTAGCTCTGGCCGATCGCTGGTGCCGAGGGGAAGCGACCGCGGACGAGTGCCGCGAGAGCGCCCGGCAGGTGCTCGCGATCTATCAAGGCGGAAAAAAGGCCGGCCGTGACCAGGGCCACGCCCTGGCGGGCTACGCCACCTCAGCCGTCGCCGCCGCGGTCCTGGTCCCGACCTACAACTCGGTCTTTGGGCGGGCTTGCGGCGCGTCTGCGGCGGCCTTGGCGGCGGCTCAGGTCGCGGCCCCGTACGACGAGACGGTCCTCTACGACGCCCACTCGTACTGCGCGAAGCTAGTCCGCGACCACATCCCCTTCGAGGCCGTCGTCGGCAGCTCCGGGTTCAAGGTCTACGCTCGCAGTCTGTTCTAGGTCCTCGCCCGACGGGTCGCCCGACGGGTCGTCCGGAGGGGGCTCGGCCTGCTCAGCCTTTTTCTGTCCCAGCCTCGGCTCCTGGCCTGCGAGGAGTCGCCCAATGTTGGCGCGGTGACGGACGAAGACCAACACGCCGATCGCAACCAAGAGCCCCGTCCGCGGCGCTTGCAGGCCGCTGGCGACTGGCCACCCGTCGAGCAAGATCGCGGCCAGCGGAAGCGCGGCCGCCGCTGAGAGCGAAGACAGGCTCACGATCCGGGAGACCGCCAAGCTGATGGCGAACACGGCGACCGCGCACCCAAAGGCTGCGGGGTGGAGCGCCAAGAACGCGCCCGCTGATGTCGCGACTCCCTTCCCTCCCTTGAAGCGGAGGTAGATCGGGAACACATGCCCCAGGATCGCGGCCGCCGCGAGCGCGACGGGTAACCAGGGGGGAGCTGCGGGGAGGAGGGCAGGGGCGAGGACGACCGGCAGCCCACCCTTGGCCGCATCAAGGAGGAGCACGGTCACGCCGGCGGGTTTCCCGAGGACCCGCAGCGCGTTGGTCGCCCCGAGGTTCCCGCTCCCGTGTTCGCGGAGGTCGATCCCCTTGAGGACGCGCCCCGCGAGGAGCGCAAAGGGGACCGCCCCGAGCAGATAGCCTGCGACCACGATCAAGGCCGTCCAGGCGGGGCTCACGAGGAGCCCCCGTCGTGTCGGCCGCTCGTCAGGCCACGCCTGGACGGCGCTCGCATAGCCGGCCCCGCCATGGCGCTAGAGGCTGGACCCGGAAACACCGGTAGAGGTGAATGTAGGGGCGGGGTTTACCCCCGCCCGCG